>CAUDIU010000017.1 GCA_958449715.1 uncultured Clostridium sp.
ACAAAACTATTCTATGAAAAATTATATTGGGTTGTAATATCTCCATTAGGTAATTTTATTTGATTATTATACAAAAGCAATTTATAAAATTAATTAGTCAGTCAAATTAAAAAAGTTTATAAAATCAAAAATTGTTTTTGTTATAATTATTACTAAAGATTATTATAATATTATTTGGCAAGTTCGAATATTAATGTAATTTAGGGAAGTTGAATGAATTTAAGAAATTTTACATTAACAAGTATAAAAAAAATTCAAGAAGCACGACAAAAAGGAAAATTGATTATTTTTGTTGGCGCAGGAGTTTCTCAAAATTCAAATTTACCGAGTTGGAATGATTTAGTTAATCAACTTGCACTAGATTTAGGTATTGAGAAAAAATTAATCCCAGAAGAATTGGAAAAGACTTTAACAGAAGAACAAATCGAAATCCTTAAAAAACAAAAAATTCATTATAATACAGATGAATGTTTAAAAATACCACAATACTACTTTAATGAATTTGGAGAAGAAGAATATAATAATAAATTACATAATATTTTTTCTTGTAATTTAGAACCAAACCCTATTGACTATCTAATTGTTGATTTAGATCCTAAGCACATTATAACTACAAATTACGATAATTTATTAGAAAAAACAGCTGAAAATATTGCTAAAACCCCATACTCTAAAGTATCTTGTGACAAAGAACTTGCAATAGCTTCAAACAATAATCTTATAATTAAAATGCATGGAGAACTTGATAAAATTGTATTAAAAGAACGCGATTATGATACATATTCAAATAATTTCAAATTGATTGAAACATTTGTAAAGGGATTGATCGCAACAAATACAATTCTTTTTGTAGGATTTTCAGCAGAAGATGCTAATGTTAGAAAACTATTTCAATGGATACATGATATATTGGGTAATTCATGTCAGCCAGCATACTTATTGAATACTGATGAATATAAAAACAGTAACAAATCAAAAGAAGAAAAACGAGTAAAGTTTGAATATTTAAAAGATATGGGGATTTTTTCTCTTTACTATGATGAAATTCAAGACGATATCAAACAATTTGTATCAGATGATATTTTAATTGATTATAATAAAAAATATAAGCTTAAAGCCTTAGAAAAAGGACATGGTGAAAGATTATTTAAATTACTATATTTTATTATGAAAAAGAATGTTTCTAATGATACTTCTGAATATATAGAAAATTGCTATCGTAAATTAAAGTATTTAGAATGTTTAAATTATATCCCCAATAATATTCTAGCTAAAGTATTTGGATGTAATCCAAAAGTATTTATGCAATATGGTCTATATGGTTTAAAGCCATATCTTATAAAAAGTTTAAATGAGCTGAAATTAAAAATAGCATTAATAGATGAAAATCTATCCAATGATAAATATTTGGAACTATTATATGATAACTCTTATCTTGAAGATGATATAAAAAAACAAATATACGATATTTATAATAAATATCGCTCAATTGAAAAAGATCAGGTAATTGAAAATAAATTACAAAATGTAATAAATGATTTAAGAAATTTATATAAAATATCAAAAGATGAAAAAACTAAAATAGAGTATATTTGGTCTAAAATATATTCTACAGAACCAATCCCATCAAATAATGAAGAATTTAAAGATATTATATTATACAATTCTGATGGTATAAATAATGAACTTAAAAATATAAATATTGATTATTCTGAAAATAATGTTAATGTATTCAAAAAAGCTTACTTATTGATAAAATTAGGAAAACATAAAGAGGCTTATTATGAATTTGAAAAAATTTCCTATGAAGCTAATAAAAATAATAATTTTATATTATATGTAATAGCAAGCTTTAATCAGTTTTATTTAGGAAAGCTACTACACAATAAGTATTATTTTAAATCAGATGATATAGATATTGAAAATATAAAAGATCAATATCTGAAAATTAATGTTGAAGATTTAATTGAGCGATTTATTCCTAGTGAAATTAAAGATATTATCAAGTATATAACCAGTTTTGAGATTTTCAAAGAAGTTTATAGCAATGTTACTGACATTAATGATAAAATATCAACTACATACCAACATGTAAAAAATGGGGGTAGTTCTTCTAATTCATATATACATGATTTATATAAATATCTAAATGAATTATTTGCTTATAGTAATTATAATTTCTATGTTTTTGAACATTATGAAGAATACAAAAAAGTTTTTAGAAAAGGTTTTGATAGTATTTTTGTCAGCTATTTAACAAATATAGAAGTTGAAGCCAATCAAGATAAACTATTATGGCGAACTAATTCCATTGAAAGTTTTGATTACTTTGACTTCTACCTACTAATTGAAACTTGTAAAGACCAAGATGTAGAAAAATTTTTAAAAGATATTCCTTCTATTTTAAAATTGTGTGAACCAGATGTTGATAAAACAAAGTTAATCAGTGCATATAAAAATACTATTTCTGGATTTATTAATTATCAAATTGATAATAATTTTTATGGTAAATTCCATTTGTTTTTTAAATTATTTAGTAAAATTGATTTTTCCAAAGAAGAAGTATTTGAAATCATTGATAATTTAATTAAATTAATTAATTTTGTTAACAATAATGAACTTGAAAATAAATTTAATTTTAATAACACAAAAAATAAAACTATATATTATTTCTTAGTTGACACTTATAATAAAAACTATCCTCAAAAAGATTTTCTTAATAATGAACAACTTGAAAAACTTTTATATTTAACTATTGAAGAAAGTATAAATATAGATGCTAATTTTGCCAAATCTTTTAATTACGATTGTATGCTAAGATACATTTGCGGAATTTTAAAGGGAGTAAACAGTTCTTATAAATTAAAAAATCAAAAGAAGTTTCTATCATTAGTTAATAAAATAAACAATGATCCTTATTGGAAATTATTTGTTATTACTTATATATACCCATTTATCATTGAACAAGATGATTTATATGATATAGCGCACAATCTTTTAGAAAATTGTTCAGCTGGTCAGTATGTAGATATTTTATTTCAATCTATATTCTCTAAAATTGTAAAAGTAGATAAAAAATTAGTTCAAAAAGTTCTTTTATTATTAAAAAATGAGTTAGTTTTTAATCCTGGCAGAGTTGGACATTTCACTTATAATGTAACTTTGCTTCAACTATTAAGTTTAATTGATTACTTTATAAAAAATAATAAATTAACAAGTAAGAAAGTTATATGTGACTTAATTGAAGATTTGGATACTTATAAAGAAAACTATTTTAAACAAATTCGGGATTACAATTTTAAAGAAAATTATAATGATAATCTTATGATTATAAAAATCAATTCTCATTATAATGATATTGATTTTAGTGAAATAAACATAGAAATCTTAAGATATATCAAATCATCATCGTTAGATAGAGTAAAAGCATACTTCCAAAATAATCAAAATGAACGAGATAAATTTATAGAAAAATCTGTCGAACAACTTAAAAATATAACAGATAAGAAAAAATATAAAGAAATTATAGATATAATAAAAAAACTAATTTAAAATTCTATATATCTTTAAACCATAAATGTTATCAATAAAATTTATTCATTATTAGAAATTGTTATAACTATTAGTACAGTGAAAAATTTAATTATTGAATAATATTATTTCTTAACATCCTTTTTCTCGTGGAAACGGAAGTCTAACAAATATCCAATTAGGCTAAAACGTACACTACAAAAGCTTTTACAAAAGGACTCTTTTTATTTGCAAAAAGAGAATTTGCGATCCCTTAACCCAAAATTCTCTAAATTCTCTCTTTTTAAATTCTCTTGATTTTGTTATATCGCGCACAGTGCACGCATTTGCTCTATATAAAACGGCGCTAGCTCTCGCTATGACTGGTAAAATTGGAGACGAGGGGAGTCGAACCCCTGTCCAAAATGGATCTTGACAAACTTCTACGAGTGTAGATATTAATTCTCTCGGATTATGCAGGGAATATCATAACCTTTGTTATAATCCAAAGTGTTTTTTGCGGAAACACTAACCTTTAACGGTTATCTTGATGCATCTACCGTCATTGATGCACTGCCGCTTGCATGATGGACCCATATCACCGGCAAGCTGGGTAATATGAGTAGCTATAATTAGCGACTATGCAGCTAAAGCTTGAGCTCTAGAGAAGTCTGCTTTAATTACGTTGTTAGCATTTAATTTAGTTTGCTCGTTGATGACCGAGAACAGCGCTCGGACTCGCAATTCATCTCAACCGAACATCCTGTCAAATCCAAAACGTCCCCATATTTAGTTTTAAATGTGCTATTTTATATTATAAACTATTTCTTTTTTATTTCAAGCGATTATTCTGTTATGTGGAATGAACATTTTGAACAATGAGCTTTGGGATGAAGCATTAAATTGTCTTCTAAATCATACAATCTTGCAATTCTTGTAACTAATGGTGCTCCGCATTTTGGGCATTTTAAGCCGCCGGCTCCATTTAAAATTAGTTCTTTTAAGCTATCGATTATTTCTTGTGATACTGTGTAACTTGTAAAATCTTTTTCTAAAGATTTTATTTCTTCTGGTAAACATTTTAATACTTTTGCTAAGTTTTGTCTTACAGTTACAGGTAGAAAAAGTTCTTTTCCTGCTTCAATATCTTCTATATAATTTAGTGGAAGATTACATTCTTTTGCTAATCCTTTAGGAGAAAGACCTATTTCATCTCTTTTATGTTGAATAAATTGTGCTAATGTTTTCATAATTTTTATTTTATAGCGTAAACACCCTCTTTATTCAAGAGGGTGTTTACAAGTTGTGTAGAAAAAATTTTTAGGTAATTATTATTCTTCGTATTTCCAGCCTGGATGTTTATAGTCATCACTTCTTTTTGCATAGTCAGAATATACGACAGATTGGTCAAAATCATATTGTGCAAATTCTGGATTTCCATTTTCATCGTAAATTGGTTCCCCAGTTTCTTCGTCAATAATTAATGCACCGTATAAGAATGAACCTGGGTTTGTACCTTTTTCATAATTTCCACGGTATACTAAATTATTATTATTATCAAAGATTGAACGAATATTTTGTTTTCTATCTCTGCCGTTTGTGCGGACTTCATAACCTGCATAATTCCATAAGTATTGTTCATCATCTTCAGGTTTTTTATCTGTATTTGCAACATATCTTGTGATTTTTATACCTTTACCAGGTACATCTGTTACTACTGATTTTAAATAAGATGTTTTTGGATTTGTAGAATCATACAAGTCTAAAACTTTAGTTACAACGGCCAATTCTCTTTTATTTGTGCCAACACTATCTACCATTGATTCATAAAATTTATTATCGTATCTGTTATGAGATTTTGAACCAACATATACGACACTATCTAGACCAGAACCATCTGGTACAGGTCCATCGATTGGAATTCCGATGTTTTGACCTTGAGCAATTAATGAATCGCCAATGTGGAATGGATAATCTTTTACATAGATAGGTTTAATTTCGGTGTGAATTATTGTGTCTGTGTCATGTATTGTGTCTGGTTTAATAATTGTAATTGTATCGTGGTGGTGGCAACCTCCGCCAATAATTGTTGCATTTGCAGAAGAAGAAGATGATGATGATGAGCTTGCTTCTGCTATTACATCATCAGGTGCACAGCTTGTGATAGTATTTGCAGTTGCTCCTAATGCCATTAGACCAAGAATCATATTTCTCATCGCCTTACTAGAATCTTTTGATATAGATGATTGTGGCTTAGAGTAATGATTAACGTTTTGTTTTTTATTGTGAGTTTTGTTTTGCCCTTCAAAATTTAAGGCTTTTAAACTACTATTAATTGCTTTGACTTCCATTTAGGTATTTACCTCCATTTTCTACACATTTTAATTGTATGTATATAAAAGAAAAACATGTTTTTAGTTGCTAATGAAATAATGATAAAAACATGTTTTTTGACTAAATTAGTGTTATATCTGCTTTTAAGCCGCTTTACATTTGTTAATATTAAACTATGAAGCAGCTAACTTTTCTCTTACTAATGTTTCAATTGTATTTAAAATATCTGGGTTTTCTGCTAAAAAGTCTCTTGCTTTATCTCTGCCTTGTCCTAATTTTTCTTCATTAAAGCTAAACCAAGAACCAGCTTTTTTTACGATATCAAGATTTACAGCAACATCTAAGATATTTCCAATTTTGCAAATTCCTTTACCGAAAATAATATCGAATTCAGCAGTTCTAAATGGAGGGGCAACTTTATTTTTTAGGACTCTTACACGAACGTGGTTTCCTACATCACCGTCTTCACCTTTTACTCCTTCTGTGCGTTTAATTTCCATACGAACAGAAGCATAATATTTTAAAGCATTTCCACCTGTTGTAGTTTCAGGATTCCCATACATTACACCAATTTTCATTCTTAATTGGTTAATGAAAATTACTGTAGTATTTGTTTTTCCGATAATACCTGTCAATTTTCTTAGAGCTTTACTCATTAAACGAGCTTGAAGACCCATTTGTTGATCTTCCATAGATCCTTCAATTTCTGCTTTTGGAACAAGTGCTGCTACAGAGTCTACAACTACTACATCAACAGCTCCAGAACGTACAAGTTCTTCTGTAATATCAAGAGCTTGTTCTCCGGTATCAGGTTGTGAAATTAATAAATCGTCTACTTGAACTCCAAGATTTCTTGCGTATTCAGGATCTAATGCATGCTCTGCATCTACGAATGCTGCAATTCCGCCTCTTTTTTGGCATTCAGCAACGATATGTTGAGCTAAAGTAGTTTTTCCTGAACTTTCTGGTCCATATATTTCAATAATACGCCCCCTAGGAATTCCACCTATACCTAAAGCAACATCTAGGGAAAGGGCTCCTGTTGGGATAGCATCTACATTTACAGTAGCCTTATCGCCAAGTTTCATTATTGAACCTTTTCCAAAATCTTTTTCGATTTTTTCTATTGCAAGTTTTAATGCTTTACTTCTTTCATCTAAATTTGATGTTGTTTCGTTTTCTTTTTCTTTTACTGCCATTGTGTAATTCCTTTAATTATTGACGGGCAAGTATAATCTTGTTATTCCCAAACGTGTTTTTCTTTCTTTTTATAAAATCCTAGACCTACTGGTTTGTATGAGTGTAAGTCATTTTTTAATTGATAAATTTCTTTATTTAGATCAATAATTTTTTGTCTTAATGTTTCATTGTCTGTTTTACAACGAATAAGTTCTACAACTACTTCGTCCATGCCTTCAAGTTTTTCGTCAATAACTTTGGCTATTCTGTTGCTTAACTTATTTTCCATTTCTTTTAAAGAGTTTAAAATATTAAGAATTGCTGATGGTTGTTTCGCATCAGTTCTTGCAGGAGGTAAAGATGCTCCTTTCATAGCTTGAACTTTTCTTAAATTTTTTACTTCTTCATAAGAAAAATAAGTTTGTCCTTTGCTGTTTTTTCTAGGTAATATAGAAGCTCGTTTGCATAATTCAACAATTTCTTTATTATCTGTTTTTAAAATACTTCTCACTTCTTGAGGAGATAAGGTTTTCCCCTTCAATTCTTGTTCTAATATCATCTTCTATCCCTCTAAATTTCTCCAATTATATTGTATTTTATATATAGAAAAAAGACAAATAGATTTTGAAATCTTGTAACATCACTTAATAAATTTTTAATAGATTTGTTGTAAATCATTCATTTAATCCTTGTTTTATATTTTTATTTTTAATTTAATAATTCTGAAAGAGGATTTAAAGTTATGAAAAAGAGATTTTTATTATTAATGTTTTTATTGTTAGCAGGAATCTCAGTTAATGCTGAGGATTGGACTCCTGTAGATACAAACTATTCTAATTTTTATTTATATGTGGATAAAGATTCAATAAAAAATGTGAGTCCACAGGAATACTTATATGCTATAAAATTTCAATCTGGCGACCAAATTGAAAAAGTTGCATATTTAAAATCAAATATTAAAACAAATTATTTGGGGATAATTAGATCTGAAATTTATAATAAAGACAGTTATCATCCAAAATCATATTTTGCGAATGCCCATGTTTTTATGAAGCCTATTGATAATGATTCTTTCCTTGTATATTCTCATAATTATATTTCAAAGCTTTATACTGAAGAAAAAACAGAAAAGAGCGAAGCTGCTGTTGAGGTAAAGACAGATGCTTTTTCTCCGGATAATGCACCTAATGACGATGTTTCAGAAGTAAAACAAAATGAAGAACCTAATTCAAAACCAGAAATTAGAGGACTTGATAATAATGTTGATAACGGAAAGAAAGTTGAACCAACAAAAATTAATGAAACTAAACCTCAACCTCAACAACTACAGCAACCATTGCAAAAAAATCAAACTTTATCAACAGCAACAGATTTAAAAGAATATGTTGCTGAAATTAGTACACAACTAAATGAAAATTGGCAACCTCCAAAATCTGGTCAAAATACGCAAACAATTATTATTTTAACAATAGGTAAAGATGGTAGTTTGCAAAAGTTTGATATCGCAAAATCATCAGGAGATGAAGCTACTGATCGTTCTGTTATAAGTGTTGCAAAAAAATGTGTTCCTTATGCTAAATTCTCAGGAATTAAAAAAGGTGCAGATAATATAAAATTACAATTTGTATTTGAGTATAAGAGATTTAAAAAGTCAGTTATGTAATATAATAAAAAAGAGAACCTTTTTAGGTTCTCTTTTTTATATTTCCAGCGTATTCTCTTATACAGCTTTTTGTACTTTGCCTGCTCTTAAGCAAGAAGTGCAAACTTTAATTCTTTTAACTGTTCCATTAACATTAACTTTTACTGATTGTAAGTTAGGTTCTTGAGTGTGAACAATTTGTTTATGCGAGAATGTTAATTTCGCTGCTTTGATCGGTGCTTTACCGCATACATCACATTTTTTTGACATAGTTTTAATTTCCTTTTCTAGCTAGTTTGTGTATTTTAATAATATATTAAAAATGAGAAAAATCAAGAAGCATGTTAAAATAAGTTAAGTCTATCCTGTAAAGGCTTTAAATGTAACGATTTTATAACTACTTGAATTAAAATTTGCCTTATGATATATTTCATTTATTAAGAACAATTTATTATTAGGGTATGGAAAAATGAAAAGTTCAACTATCAGAAGATCAAATTTATCTAAGGAAAAGATGGCTGTGCTTCAAGCATTAGCTCAATATAAAAATGATCCATATGATAATTCTCCAGGCATTTATGTAAGATCAAATAAAGAACGAGAATTAGATGTATTATGGCAAAATTTTAAAGTTAATCAAAAGAATGATAAATCTCCAAGCATATATTTAGTTGCAGGATTTATTGTTGGTGCTGTCGTAATGTTAGTTTTGATGGTAATGATTAGTTTTTCAGCTAACGGATTACGTTCTATTCAAGATAACATAATTTCTTCTCCGGCTCCTGTTAAAAAGGAAAAATTAAGTTTGAATTTTATTCCATCTTCAACAGAAAAAGAAGAACCGACAGCTACAAATGAAGTTTATACAGTGCAAAGCGGTGATACAATGGAAAGCATTTTGATCAGATTTTATGGATCTTATAGCAAAGAAAAAGAATCGCTTGTGTTGAAAACAAATAACATGACAAATCCAAATAAACTTTCAATCGGACAAAAATTAACAATCCCGATGGAAGAAAAGGAAGCTCAATAAAAAAGGCCGATTTTTAAATCGGTCTTTTTTTTATTAATTTATTTAGTATATTTTTTCCCTACAAGTTCGTCAGGTAAAAATTGTTGTTTTACATCTGGAGCATCATGTGAATATATGTAACCTATTCCAAATCCGTAGTTTTTTGCATCTTTGTAATGAGCATCTCTAAGGTGCATTGGTGGCGGAAAGTCTTTTCCTGTTTCAATATCGTGAAGAGCTGAATCTATTGCAACTACTGTTTCATTTGATTTTGGAGCTCGAGCAACGTAAATTACAGCTTGAGCAAGAGGAATTCTTCCTTCAGGAAGTCCAAGTAATTCAACAGCTTTATAAGCATTAATTGCAACATTTAATGCATTTGGGTCGGCATTTCCGACATCTTCTGCAGAACATGTGATTAATCTACGTGCAATAAATCTTGGATCTTCACCTGCTGCAATCATTTTTGCAAGATAATAAATTGCTGCATCAGGATCACTTCCTCTAAGGCTTTTTTGGAAAGCTGACGCACAGTCATAATGCTCTTGTTGAGAATATCTTGTGTTTCTTTTTTGGCAGATTTCTTCAATAATTTTTACTGTTAAATTTCTTCTGTTATCTTTTAAATCACTTGCAAAGTAGGCGTTTTCAACAACATTAAGTGCATATCTTGCATCTCCTCGAGCAAGGTTTATTATAAAATCTATTGCACCGCTTTCGCAATCCATAGGCAGATAATTTTTTGCCAAGTATGCAAAACCTTTTTTTATAATTTTGTCCATACTTGTATCGTCTATTGAATTTAGTCTTACGACCTGAACTCTTGATAAAAGAGCTGGTACTACTTGAAAAGATGGATTTTCTGTTGTTGATCCAATTAAAAATAATGTTCCGTTTTCCAAATGCGGTAATAGTGCATCTTGTTGAGTTTTTGAATATCTGTGGATTTCGTCTATAAACAGAATTGTTTTGTGTCCGCATCTTAGTGCTTCTTTGGCACTTTCTACGGCATCTTTAATATCTTTTACACCTGATGTAACAGCTGAAATTTCAATAAAATTTGCATTTGTTTTTGTTGCAATTAGTCTTGCAAGTGTTGTTTTTCCACATCCGGGTGTCCCCCAAAATATTAAAGAGAATAATCTGTTTGTTTTTAAAAGGTTTAAAATAGGACTGTTAGGTGACACAACATTACTTTGCCCTAAAAAGTCTTCGAGAGTCTTAGGACGAAGAATTTCTGCAAGCGGTATTTGCTTATTTTGATTTTCTAATTCCGTAAATAGATTATTCATAGTATAATTGTAGCATAAAATAAGAACTTACATTGAGAGATGCTTCTTATGATTATAGAGAAAATTTGAAAAGGGTGTTTAATGAAAAAATTTCTTTTTATATTAGTTGTAATTTTATTAGTCGCAATCACAATTCCTTATGGAAAGAAACAAGATAATAATAATGAAATTATTTTTTGGACTTTGCAAATGAGTGATTTTTCACCTTATATGAACAAAGTTATAAAAGAGTTTGAGGAGCAAAATCCCGAAATAAAAATTAAATGGGTAGATGTTCCATTCTCTGAAGGCGAAAAAAGAACTTTAGCATCTGTGTTGAGTGATAATCCGCCTGATTTAATTAATTTAAACCCTGATTTTTCAGCCCTTTTGGCTCAAAGAGGTGCATTATATGAAATTGATGGGCAGTATACTGGACAATTTAATAAACATATTATAAATTCATTGAAATATAACGGGAAATTGTATTCGCTTCCTTGGTATGCGACTTCTGCTGTGACTATTTATAACAAAAAACTTCTTTCAAAGTCTGGTGCTAAAATGCCAGAAACATTTGAAGATTTAGGCGAAATTGCTCCTATTATAAAAGAAAAGACAGGTGCGTATGTTTTGCTACCTAATATTACTGAAAACGATACGATGTTGAGAATTTTAAATAAATATGGTGTGACAGCTCTTAATATAAATTCTGACCAATCAATTCAAGTTTTTGATTATTTTAAAAACTTATATGAAAAAGATTTAATACCAAAAGAATCTGTAACTCAAACTCATCGTGAAGCGTTAGAAAAATATATGGCAGAACAGATTGTATTTTTCCAAGCCGGTGCAAATTTCTTGAATATGATTAAAGAAAATGCTCCATCTACTTATAAAAACACAGATGTAGCTCCTCAAATTACTGGAAAATTAGGTCAAAATGATTTTTCTTTAATGAATTTTGTAATCCCTGTTCGAGCAAAGCATAAACAAGAAGCGTTAAAATTTGCTTTATTTCTAACAAATTATGAAAATCAATTAGAGCTTGCAAAGTTAACAAATGTACTTGCTGTCAATGAAGAAACTTTAAAAGATGATTTTTATACTACATATGATAAAAATGATCTTATGGCAAAAGCTCGTGTAATTAGTGCAAATCAACTTTATAAAATAGAGCCTTCATTTAAGACTTTAAAAGATCAAAAAGAAGTGAATACGATTGTAAATTCAGCAGTTCAACAAATATTGCTAAACAAAAACACCACCAAGAAAATTCTTGATGATGTTTTGAATAAAATTAATATGTTAGAAGCAGATTAGCACCAAAAGCCTCTGACTCCAAAAAATGTCGGGCCTCCAAACATAAATCCTGTTCCGCAGCCGCAACCGCCTCCAAAGAAGCCTCCTCCAAAAGGTCCGCAGCCATATATTGTTGATGTCATATATGGATTAAATCCGCAGCCAAAAATTCCAAAAGGTGATGTCAACATTGATGCACCAATAAGTCCCATTGTGCCTCTTGCATTAGCTACTGGGTTTCCATATCCTGCTGCAGAATTTATTGCGTAACCTAAATAGCTACCTGTGTGCTGCTGAATTTCTCTTGCGGCCTCATTTCTCAAGGCTCCGTTCATGACATTAAATCCGAACCCCATTAATGCATCGCCTGCTGATGCTCCTTGATTTTTTGCATCAACTGCTCCTAAAGCACTTCCAGCAAGTGCATTAAAATTACTAAGGGCGTATATTGCGCTATCAATACTCATAATAATTCTCTCGATTATATCCTTGTGTATATATAAAGTATATAATTTACAAAAAATTGCTTATTTTTAGTTAAATGTTAAGCATTGTAACAAACTTCTCTAAAACCTTAAAGAAATTGCTAAATTTAGCCGAATACATTATTAAGGAAACAAGAAAAAAGGGATTTAAGGATATGTCAATTGGTCTTTTTAATGCACAATACAAATTAGGAATTGATACAACAACATTGAAGCAAGTTTCAAATGAAATTTTGAAACGTGCTGCTGAAAAAAATAGTCAATATAATACAAATACATCTTCTTTAAATAATATATTTAAAAATGCAAATAATATTGGCATAGATTTATATAGTGGCAAAGTTGACACAAATGTTGCTCGTCAAGTTGCGATGAACAATTCAGGTTTCCAAATTCAATTAAATCAAGAAGTTATGCAATCTATTCAATATTTGAATACTAAAGCAGCTCAAAATGTTCAAAAGAATGTTGAAGGCAAAATTACAGTAGCTTTGAATGAAGGTGTTGGAAATACTCAAAAAGCAGAAACAGCTCATGCATTCAATAGTATTATAAGTTTAGGTGCAGGCAAAGACAAAAATGGTTCAGCACCATCTTATAAAGGCGAATTTTTATTCATTAAAAAAGATAAAGAAAATGAAGAAGCTGTTGCAGCATAGTTTGTAAAATTTATTTATTATTATCTTTTTTAATTTCTTTTGCAATGTTATAAAACTCTTCTTCTAATTCTAATTCGGCATTTTCTTCTCTAGAAAGTTTTTGAGAATTTTTTTCTCTCTCTTTTTGTTCTTCAAGAGCTTTTTTACGGGAATTTATAACATTTGCAACGTTCATCATAGCAAGAGAGTTTAAAGTGGCACGTAGTTGAGCACTTCTGTCAGTATATTTTTGACTATCTTGGTTTTCTTCATCGTCTTCTCTTTTTTGTTGCGCAAAATATTCTCCGCCTTGCCCCATTTTATCATCTTGGGTTTTAGCAGCTGTTCCTGAAATATCTCCGCTTTTGAAATTAAAAGAGCCTCCGATTCCGAAGAATCCTGCTGATCTGTTATCGACCATATTTTATAACCCTCTGTTTATTTTTTTTATTCAATCTCTCATGTTATCCTAGCAGATTGAATAATTTATTAACTCGTCTGAATAGATTATTTTGCTAGTTAATTAATAAAAATTTACAATAAACCTAATTTATACAAAACTCAATAAAGATAATGATTTTGGCGGTGATTAAATGTTGAAAAAAACGGGTATATATGTTATTATTATAATAGGACATTATAGGAAGGATATATATGAGAAGATTAAAAGGTTTTACTTTGTCTGAATTAATGGTTGCTCTTGCAGTAATTGGTATTTTGGTTGCAATCGTAACTCCTACGATTATGAAAACAAGACCTAATAAAAATAAAATGATGATTAAAAAGACATTTTATACAACAGAACAAATTGTTGCTACATTAATAAATGATGCAAGGTTGTATCCTGATATGCGTGAAGCCTGCGAAGGTGGCGTTGAAACTACTGATAATTATTATTGTGCTTGGGGGTTTGATGCTGATGATGCTGTGAAGTATGAAGGCGAAACTTATGAGGGCAATACAAAATTTGAAGGATTATTTAGAAGTAGATTAAATGTAAAAACTGGAACCGGAGCAGTATTTTACACTACAGATGGTGTAAAATGGGATTTATCTGGAACTGAAGGTGCTTGGATAAAGAAAAAGACTTCAGGTCCAAAAGATGCGGGTATTGGAAAAATTCTTATTGATGTAAACGGAGATGATGCACCTAATGCAAGACAAAGTGCATCAAGTGCTGATGATTTTGACCAATATGTAATTGAGATAATGGCTACAGGTAAATTGAAAGTAGCAGATGAAGATGCTAAAGCAATTGAGTATGTAACAATTAATACCTCAATCCGTGATGGATTATAATAAAGTAATCGAATAATCGCGCTTAGAAGTTTTCTAAGTGAGGAAAGTCCGTGCATTCAAGGACAGGTTGCCGGAGAAACTCCGGACGGCGTGAGCCGGTGGAAAGTGCCACAGAAATGAAGACTGCCGATGGATTATATATCACAGGCGATGGTGCAACGGTGAGTTAAGAGCTTCACCAGCGATACTGAGAAGTATCGGCTAGGTAAACCCCAATCGAATGCAAGATTAAACTGAGGGTTATAAAGGCTGTCCGCCAACTTCAAAAATATCGCTAGAGATTGAAAGTAATTTCAATACCAGACAGATGATTATTTAGAAACAGAACACGGCTTATGAGTTACTTTATTTTTAATAAAAAAAGACCGATTTAATAATCGGTCTTTTTTATATTATTGTTTTGATTTCTCTTATTTTTTCTTGTTTTTAGCTTCAGCTTCAGCTTTTACTTTTTTAGCAGTTTCTCCGCTGTTTTTAATTGAATCTTGAACTCCTTTTTGAACATTTGCTGGATCATATTCAGGATTTATGTATTCAATTTTTGCATTTTTCTTTAATGATTCTGTTAATTGGTCAATCATTTCAATTTGTTTTTGATTTTCTAAGTATCCTTTGATGTTATCTTTAACTTTTTCAAATGGATCTTGGCTAGCTGCAGCTCTATCTGTAACCATTATAATATGGTAGCCATATTGTGATTTTACAGGTTTTTCAGATATTGAATTTGGTTTCATAGAGAATGCTGCTTTTGAAAATTCTGGAACCATTTCTTTTTCTGCAAAGAATCCTAAATCTCCGCCTTTTACTGCAGATGCAGTGTCTTCTGAATTTTCTTTAGCTATTTTTGCAAATTGAGTTAAATCTTTTTTAGCTTCAGCTAGGATTTGGTTAGCTTTTGCTTCTTTAGCATTAAGTTCTTCTTGAACTTTTGCTTTTATAGCTGCATCATCAAGACCTTTATTTTTAGGATCAGCTTTTATTTTTGCAGCTATTTCTTCAGGGTTTGCTGATATTAAAATATGAGAAGCTCTTACTCTATCAGGATGTTTAAATTTGTTAATGTTGTTGTTGTAGAATTTTTTAGCTTCTGCATCAGAAACTTTTGCGGAACCTAGTTGTTCTGCTAAGCGTTTCATTTTAACTTCTTCTTTTAAATCTTTTTTGAATTGAGCATTAGACATTCCATGTTCTTTTAATAAAGCATTAAGTTGTTCTTTAGAGCCAACTTTGTCAATTACTTCTTTTACTGCATCATCTACATCTTTGCTTGTTACTGTAATTCCGCGTTTTGCAATTTCTTCATCTAGTAAAGTTTTTACAATTAATTCATTTATTACTCTGTCTTTGATTAAAAGATATAAAAAGCTATTTTTATCATCTTTTATATCAATACCTAATGCTTTTGCAATACCGCTTCCAGCTTGTTTGTCAAATTCTTGATCAAATTGACCTTGAGTGATTGTTTTATCATTAACTTTAATGATTGCTTCTCCTGATTTTAGACCGCAGCCTGCAAACAATACTGCTGATATAGCCAGTGTTGCAAGTAATTTTTTCCCTCTCATAATGTCTCCTTTTTTATGTGTTTAATTGAATTTCTCTCTTAATATTTAAATTCATTACTTGTTTTATGTATATAATAAAACAAATCTGTTAAAATGTTAAATACTTCATTAAAATTCATGTACGAGTTGTTTAATAATAATATAGAATTTCCTTCAGTGCAAGATTTTGGAGCAATTGTAAATTTTATTCTTTTTAAAATTTCTGAAGGCAATGATCTTTGAATAATTTTCCATTCAGCTTGGCTGTATGGGGTATAAATTCTGATGTTATCTTCTGTTTCTCTTATTAATGAAATTTTTACATCTGTTGCAGCAAGTCTTATTTTTATTAATTTTATCAAGTTTTCAACACTTTCAGGCGGTTTTGCAAATCTGTCTTTCCACTCTTCTGTAATATAATCGAGTTCAATATCAGATTTGACATCCGCCAGACGTTTATATTCAATCATTTTTTGTTCGGCAGAACCAACCCATTCATCAGGAATAAATGCAGTGACATTAATATCAACTATAGTTGGGTTTGATTTATCGACGATTTGTCCTTGAAGTTCTTGAACTGTTTCTTCTAATAATTGGCAGTATGTATCAAAACCAACATTTACCATATGTCCGTGTTGTTTTGTTCCTAAAATATTACCAACACCACGGATTTCTACATCTCTCATTGCTATTTGATAACCGCTTCCAAGTGTTGTAAATTCTTTGATTGCTTTTAAGCGTTGGACGGCATCATGGGTTATTTCTTTTGATTTTGTATATAGGCAATAGCAATATGCTTGACGTTGAGAACGGCCTACACGTCCTCTTAGTTGATATAGTTGAGCTAGCCCGAATTTGTCAGCATTGTGAATTATCATAGTGTTTGCATTTGGGATATCTATACCATTTTCGATAATTGTTGTAGCAAGCAAAATATCATATTCGTGGTTGGCAAAATCAATAATTACTTTTTCTAATGTTTTTTCGTCCATTTGACCATGGCCGATTGCAATTCTTGCATTTGGAACTAATTTTTGTAATTGCATTCTAAATTCGTCAATTGTTTCGACCCTATTATAAAGATAGAATACCTGACCTTCCCTGTCTAATTCATGGATTATGGCATTTTTTACCATATTTTCATTCCATTCTCCAACATAGGTTTTGATTGGAAGTCTGTTTTTAGGTGGAGTATTTATTATAGACATATCTTTAATGCCTGATAAAGACATATAGAGCGTTCTTGGAATTGGCGTTGCTGACATTGTAATAATATCAATGTTTTCTCGTAATTGTTTTAATTTTTCTTTGTGACGTACACCAAAACGATGTTCTTCATCTATTACTAAAAGACCTAAATCTTTAAAAATTATACCTTCTTGTAGTAATCTATGTGTGCCGACTACAACATCACATTCTCCTGTGGCGAGATGTTTTACAGTTTCTTTTTGCTCTTTTTGAGAGCGGAAACGTGATAATAATTCTACATTTACTCCGAATGGTTTGAATCTTTCTGAAATTGTTTGGAAATGCTGGAATGCAAGAATTGTTGTCGGAACTACTACTGCTACTTGTTTACCTGATGTGACGGCTTTAAATATTCCGCGCATTGCAACTTCAGTTTTGCCAAATCCTACATCTCCGCAAATCAACCTATCCATTGGCTGTTCACTTTCCATATCTGCTTTTACATCATTTATGGCTTTCATTTGATCCGGAGTTTCTGTATATTCAAATGCTTCTTCCATTTCAACCTGCCAAGTTGTATCAGGCAAGAATTGAATTCCTTTTTGCATTTTTCGTTTTGCATAAAGTCTTAGAAGGTCGTATGCTACTTGTTCAACTTCTTTTTTTACACGAGTTTTGGTATTTTCCCAATCTTTACCGCCCATTCTTGAAAGTTTAGGTTTTAGCGCACCTGAACCTCTGTATCTTACAAGCAGGTTAATTTGTTCTGCTGGGATGTGAAGTCTGTCTTTATTTGCGTATTCAATGGTCAGATAGTCTTTTAGTTGACCGTCAATTTCTTGTTGTGATAAACCTTTATAAATGCCTACCCCATGGATACTGTGGACTACATATTCTCCTTCTTTTATATCGTTGATATTTTCAATATATTCAGGCTTTTCTTTGTAATATGAACGTTTAGTTGAGGTAATTTCTTTTGTTCGTTTGTTGAATAGCTCTCTATCTGTAATTATTACGGTTTTAAAATCTTCAAGTACGGAACCGTGCGAAGAAATGCTTTCATTATACTCAACGTCAAAAATATTTTTTTCTGAAAGAATTTCTTTAACTCTTTCTGGATAATCTGTTGCTATAATTATGTCATAATCCTGTTTTGAATTAATATAATTTGCTATATCATCAAGTTTTGCACCGAAATTTTGTACAGTTTGAGTATTAAACTCAACAATTTCATCGGTTTCGCTATCAAGAAAATTATTTAGACCAATTTTTACAAATCCGGCGGTTTTTTGTATAAAATCTTCAAAAGGAATGTGATTTCTGCCTTTTAAATCTATGTTAAGACCTAATTTGAGATTTTCTTGGAGTTGTTCTTCATAATTTTTATCTGTAAATTCGTATTTTGAATATATTTCAGATATTTCATCAAATACAATTATGTAATCTTTGAAATAGTCCAAAATGCTTACAAGATTCTGATTAAAATAGTTTTGATAAATTTCTATTCCTTCAAAGTATCCGTCTTCATCTTCGGGTTTAATTTCATCTGGAATACCGTTTTTTATTGTGAATTTATACATTGGCATAATATTTGCAGATGATAGTTTTTCTATTGATTTTTGAGTTTCATTGTTGAAATATCTGATATCAACAATTTCATCTCCCCAAAGTTCAATTCTTGTAGGGTGTTTATCAAGAGAATAAAAATCAATAATATCGCCACGAATACTAAATTCTCCAATATCAGATACCATTGTAGATCTTTTGTATCCTAAGTCTATAAATTTTTGAGAAATATCTTTGACATCAATTTCATCACCTATTTTTAATGTAATAGAATTTTCTTTATAGAAATTTTCTGTCGGGAATTTTTCTAGTAGTGTTTTTACAGGACAAATTACAATGTCAGGTTTTTCTGTTAAAATTCTTACTTGTTCTGCATAATCGTAACGATTTGGGGATACACTTTCATACATCGAAATGTTTTGAAACGGTATAAGTTCAGTTTTTTCATTAAAAGCTTTGAGTAAATCATTTTGATATTTAAGTGCATTTTGTTCTGTTGATGCGATAAAAAGAATTTTTTTGTCTGTAATTTTTTTTATTTTCGTTATTAAAAATAATCGTAAAATTGTTGTAAGACCTGTTATTGCAAACGAAAAAGACTTTGTAAGATAACTTTCAAACAAAGCATAATTTTCATTATTTTCAGGCACGTTAATTTTAAACATAGTTTAATTTTATCATAAAATAAAAAAGCTCTGAGAATTCAGGGCTTTTTTATTTTTTTATTTAACATCTGTTTTATTTGGACTTTCATATTCAATGCCCATTTCTTTAAGTGTTCTAATAAAGTTTTGGGCACAAATTTTTTGAGCTTCCGGAGGTACTATTCTTAAAATTTCAACTGTCTTTGAAATTACTGGATCTTTATCGTACCAACGGTTATTTGCATTAACGGGTTTGACCATTGCATAGAATTTGTCGATAGTTTCTTTAGAAACTTTTTCTTCAATTTTTTGTAAGAAAATTTCTGCTTGAGCTCTTAATTCTGTTTGATAATTTTTTAAAAGCTCAATTACTTCAAGTAATAATGGATCATGATCATACCAGCGTTTATATGCAGGTGCCATTATAATAAGCCCTCCGTTAGGTTTACTTTTGGCTCAACAGGAGTAATGATTTGTTCTTCATTTTTTCTCTCTATTTTGCCTCCTAATAATCTTAGCTTATTTTCAAAATTTTCGTATCCTCTATCTATATGATGTAGGTTTTCGATTGTAGAATTACCTTCAGCCATTAATGCTGCTACAACTAGAGATGCTCCTGCACGTAAGTCGCTTGCAGCTAATGTAGCTCCTGTTAATTTTTTTACGCCTTTGATGATTGCGTGATTTCTGTCTTGATGAATATCTGCTCCCATTCTGCGTAATTCTGGAACTTGCATAAATCTGTTTTCATACAAACTTTCAGTGATAATTCCAACACCGTTTGCTGTGGTCAAAAGTGTCATTGCCATTGACTGCAAGTCAGTTGGAAATCCAGGGTATGGCTGAGTTACAAAGTTAATAGAATTCAATCTGTTTTTACAAGAAACTTCTAAAGTTGTAGGTTCTACTAATTTAATATTAGCGCCCATTTTTAAAAGTTTATCTGTAAAGAATGTCAAATGTGCAGGGAATACATTTTTTATAATTGCTTTACCTTTTGTTGCAATAATTGCAGACATAAATGTTCCTGCTTCAATTCTGTCAGGGATTGTTGTGTATTCAATAGGATGTAAGTTATCTTGTTTTACACCATTAATTACAATTTCAGAAGTTCCTGCACCTACTACATCTGCACCCATTGAATTTAAGAAATTTGCAAGATCTACAATTTCAGGTTCTTGTGCTGCATTTTGTATTCTTGTAGAGCCTTCCGCTAAAATTGATGCAAGCATTAAGTTTTCTGTAGCACCAACAGATGGAATATCTAAATAGATGTCAGTACCTACAAGTTTTGGAACTTTTGCATGTACGTAACCGTTTTCAATTTTTATTTTAGCACCAAGAGCTTCTAAACCTTTAATGTGGAAGTCAACTCTTCTTTCGCCGATAGCACAGCCTCCAGGAAGAGCTACAATTGCTTCTCTACATCTTGATACTAATGCTCCTAGTACAATAAATGATGCTCTCATTTTACTTACAAGTTCGTATTTTGCAGTAATGCTTGTTAAATCTGTTGCATCAATTGTTACTGATTTTTCGGATTTATCATAAGTTGTTTTAGCTCCTAGTTGAGCAATTACACTTAACATGATTTCAACATCTGTTAAATCAGGAACGTTATAAATTTTTGTTTCACCTTTAGCTAATAATGCGGCTGCCATTAATTTTAATACTGAATTTTTTGCTCCGCCAATTGAAACTTCACCTTTTAAAGGGGTACCACCTTTTATATAAAATTTTTCTGTCAATTTTCTTACCTTTTCAAATAAAAAATGTTTTCACTTTTCTTTTATAATAATACAATTTCTTTTGCATGGTGTAAATAAGTTAAATAATGTAAAGAAATTAAGTTTAAAATTTATTTAACTATTAAAAAAAAATTTTTTTAGTTTTTAAATTTTCCATATTGAAAGGAAATTTATAAAAATGATTAGCCCGATTAATTTTACTGGCATTAAAAATATAGGTTATGCTCGTGTATATTCAAATTCTTGTGATGTTTTAAATGATTATGATGACTCAATAAATGGTTCTGAAGCTCCAAATAGAAGCCGTGTTGTTATGAATATGGAATTAACTGATGATACTTTTAATAAAGATCTTACCGCGTATAAAAAGATATTAAAAGAAAGACCTGATTTGAAAAATACTGTTAATGATCGATATGTAAATATAGATTATGAAACTTTAAGAGTTAATGATATGGATTTTGTTAGAGTTTTATTTAATGGTATTTTAATCCCGTCAGATGATAATAAAATTTTACAGTTTTCAAAAGCATTAGTTGATAGGATTGCTAATTTTAAAATTAAAGATATTAAGACTGATCCAGATCAGCATTTGATGTTAGAAGCTCAAGAAGGATTAATTTATAACGAAAATATTATGGATTATATGGATGGTTCTTCAGGAACATTGGATTTTTTAGAAGGAACTGATTTGCCTAAAAAATTTGACTATTATTTAAATGATAGGTCCGCAAATTTGTCTGAAGATGAAGAAGAAAAGCTTTTTAATGCTATAGATGAATTGACATATGTGCTACATGATCCTGGATACGTGCATAATGGTGCTATTTATATGCAAGCTCTTTTAAAAGGGTATAAAAAAGATGATTTGTCCTCTTAATTATTAAAAAATAATAAATTTTTGTTGTTAATTAATATTGATAAACTATAATATACAATATGAAATGTTAATTAAGAGGTAGAGATATGTCACATAAACATCATAATAATAATCCGTTTAAAAATTCTGAAAATTTAGATGAAGAAATTAAACAAGAAAATGTTGAAACTTCTGAAAATAAAGAAGAAGCTGCAGAAAAAAACAGTTCAGAATTAGACGAATTACAAAAAAAATATGATACATTAAATCAGCAATATTTAAGGTTAGCTGCTGATTTTGATAATTTCCGCAAAAGACAAGAACATGAAAGAGAAGAATTATTAAAATTCGGAACAGAAAATGCTCTTAAAAAAATGATTGAAGTGTTAGATAATTTTGAACGTGGTAAAAAAGCATTAGAAAATGTAGAAGATTGTCAAAAGGTTAAAGAAAGTTTTGATTTAGTTCATAAACAAGTAATTGATTCTTTGACAAAATTAGGATTAGAGCCTATTGAGACAGAGGGTAAAGAATTTGACCCAAATTTCCATGATGCAGTTATGCAGACTCCTACATCTGAACACCCTGAACATACAATTATTAATGAATTACAAAAAGGATATAAAATGGGTGATAAAGTTCTTAGACCTGCACTTGTAAATGTTGCTACTGCTGAGGGGTAAGCTTTTTTTGCCCTTATGGATTTACATGATAAAATACAATTATTGAATAATTAGAATAGGGAAGATTTAGTATAAAATGACAGATTACTATGAAATACTCGGAGTATCAAAAGATGCTTCAAAAGACGAGATAAAATCTGCTTTCAGGAAGAAGGCAAGAACGTTACACCCCGATGTAAATAAAGCCCCAGATGCTGAAGAAAAATTTAAGGAATTGGGTAAAGCTTATGAAACATTAATGGATGATAATAAGCGTGCAACATATGACAGATATGGTGAAGACGGCTTAAAAAATGCAGGGTTTGATACAAACGGACCTTTCGCAGGCGGTTTTGGTGATTTAAATGATATATTTAACTCATTCTTTGGCGGAATGGGTGGTTTTGGATTTGGTGGCAGACCTGATCCTAATGCGCCAGTTGAGGGTGATGATTTAAGATTAGATATTGAAATTGATTTTGAAAAAGCTGTATTCGGCTGTGAAAAAGAAATTAAATTTGACCACTTGGAATTATGCCCATCTTGTGGCGGTACAGGTGCTGAAAAAGGTTCTAAACCTGAAACTTGTCCGACTTGCCATGGTACAGGTCAAGTACAGCAAGTTATGAGAACTCCTTTAGGTTCTATTGCTCAAATAGTTACTTGTCCAGATTGTCATGGCGCAGGTAAAAAGATTTCTAAACCTTGTAAAGATTGCAAAGGTCAAGGAAAAATTCAAAAAGAAAAGAAAATCAATATAAAAATTCCTGCAGGTGTTGATAATATGTCAAAAATTAGAGTCTCTCGAGAAGGAGATGCAGGTTCTAACGGTGGACCAGCAGGTGATTTATATGTTGTATTGCATGTAAAAGCTTCTGATTACTTCAAGCGAGAAGGTAATGACGTTTATTCAAGACTTGACATTACACCTGCTCAAGCAGCTTTAGGAGATGAGGTTGTTGTAAAAACTCTTGATGGAGAACAAAAAATTACAGTCCAAGCAGGTGTACAAAGCGGGAATTCTATAAAAATAAAAGGTGCAGGGGTGCCATATATTGCAAGACCTTCTCAAAGAGGAGATCATATCGTGATTGTTGCAGTTAAAACTCCTACAAAACTTTCTGATGAAGAAAGAAATTTATATAGAAAATTGTATGAAATTCAAAATAATAAAAAAGCTTCACAACAATCATCAATAATGGATAAAGTTAAGGGAGTATTTCAGTAATGAATAAAAAAATCGGGCAGCTTAAAAACATAGCAGCTAAAATTTGTGTTGTAACAGCAGTAATGATGACTTTCACAGTCCCTGCTTTTGCGACAAAAATTCCTGATAATGTACAAAAGTTTGTTGTTAAGGATTTCCCAAACACTACTTTTAGATTTGATGGGGTAATTATTCTGCCTGATAATACGATTTATCTACCATTGCTTCCAGCAAAAATTATTACTCCTGAAAAATTAGAGATAAAACAAACTTATCCTACAGGAAAAACTCTTGCTTCAAAGCCAAATATTGTTATTTTGAATAATGATTTCGCGTTGTTGAAAGTTTTGACAGATACAAATGGACATAAAACTATTTACAAAATGGCAAATCCTCCTATGGAATTAAGAACCGGTCTTCTGCCTCAGGATATGTTAGTTCCGAAAGGATTAATTATACCAGAAAATATGAAATCAATTGTTGGAAATTTGGAAATTAAAACAGTTAATGATCCTGGTATTCGAGTAGAAAGTTCAAAACCTGTTGTGACACAACTTACAGGTTCTACTTTGAAAACTCTTTCGCAAATTCCACAATTAAAAAATAAAAGTTTTTATGTTTCATCACCTTATTCTAAAAATATTCAAGTCTTAAATCTTGGAGCTAAGACTCCTGAGTATTCATTGGCTCAAACTAATGTACCTATTGATATGGATGCTTATAATGATCAATTTTTACTTGTAACTGCTTATGAAAAGCCGTCAGTTGATGTTATTTCATTAGCAGATGATCAGATTATTAAACAAATTTATATTAAAACTCAGCCTGATGAAATTGTAATTGATAAGAATAAAAATATCGCTTATATTTCAAGTTCTGTAGATTCAAGTATTTATACAGTTAATCTTGAAACTATGACTTTGTCAAAACAAATAAAAATTACAGGCATGTGCGAAAAATTGACCTTATCAGAAGATGGGACAAAACTCTTTTATTATGATAAAAGAACACGTGATATTTGGGCTATTGAGTTAGATAATAATTATTTGTTAAAGGAAATTGGTAAATTCCCAAATGTTTCTAAAATTGTATACACAAATAACAAAATTTATATAACAAGCAGAACAAAAAACAGACTAGCAATTATTGATTATGATACGATAAATCTGATTGCAGAAATAGAAATTTGTGAAAAACCTATTGATATGCTAGCTTTCCACGAAAGAGTATATGTATTAGGTGCTGGAGATAATTCTATTCAAGTTGTAGATGCTAAAACTGATACATTAACTGATTCTATTTATTTGAATACAAATGGCTTTTCTACAAAAATTAATCAGATTGAAAACACCAATATAGCTCTTATTACTGATACAAAGGCTTCATTATACACTGTATTTGATTTAGGAACTAACAAAGTTATAAAAACTATTCCTATTGATATTCCTGCAAATACGATTGTTGTAACTGAAAAAGTTAAAAAGATTAATAAATAATTATACAGGCAATGAATTATGAAATATTTTGATGACACAACTGAAAATGTACTTAGCGAATTAGAAAAAACTCAAAAACAATTTTGGAATATTGCAAGAGTTACAGCAGAATTTTTATATACATTAATAAGAGCAGAAAAGTCAAAAAACGTTTTGGAAGTCGGAACTTCAAACGGGTATTCTGGAATTTGGCTAGGGAAAGCAGTAAAAGAAAATGGTGGACATCTTACAACTATTGAGTTTTATGATAAAAGACTAGATGTCGCAAAAGAAAATTTCAAAACCTGCAAAGTTGATGATGTGATTACAACGCTAAAAGGTTCTGCTTTGATGCATCTTGAATATTTACCTGATGATTTTGAAATTGATTTTGCTTTCGTAGATGCTAATAAATCAGAGTATATCAAGTATTTTGAATTTATAGATAAGCATTTGAAAAAAAATGGCATAATCGCATGTGATAATGTATTGTCACATGAGGCAAAATGCAAACCTTTTATTGATGCGATTAATGCAAATCCAAATTATGAAAATGTTGTATTACCATTACCGGCTGGCTTATCTTTAGCTAGAAAAATAAAATAAGTATTTATGTAGTTAATTTCTTTAATTTTTCTATATCAGTAGTCCAAGTTCGGAAATTGTAATCTTTATTTTGTGTAATAAAGGTTTCCAGTGGAGTTTTGTTTTCTATT
>CAUDIU010000018.1 GCA_958449715.1 uncultured Clostridium sp.
CGCTTGCGCCCCAGAAAAATACAAATAACCATAACAAAATAGTATTTGTAGGTAAGCCAAAGAATGAAACATGACCAGGAGTAATAAATACTGCTGATAATGCAAAACAAAGGTTTGCAATCGCAGTCATTATCAATGCTGTAGGTAAGAATTTTCTAACATCTGACCCGTCAGCCAATACTCCGTTTACAAATTTTCCAATACCATATGTCAAATACAAAGAACTTCCTAAAAGTCCTAATTCCGTATTTGAATACCCGTACTCTGCACTTAAACCTGGCAAAGCAACTGCGATATTTTTCTTACATAAATAAAAAACTGTATACCCTATGAAACAAGCATAAAAAATTCTTAATCTCCAATGAGCATACATACTTTTAACTTTTTCACCATCCTGAATTGTCTCTTTTACAGGCGGCTCTTTAAAAAATTGAGCTAATTTCGCTAACATAATCTATTTTCCTGCCTTTATAATTTGAATATTTCTAGTTTCCGTAATTTCTTGACGAGCATCTTTGATAATTTCTCTTTTTTCTTCATCTAATCTGCCACCGCCAACTAATCTGTCAATAAATCCTGTATTCAATTTAACTGCTTTTTCAAAAGCACCAACTTCTTCCAACACATCTTTTATCTGATGTAAATCATATCCAAATGACTGTTTTGAGTTATAAATAAGAGTTTCACCTGTTTGTGAAATAATAGGTTCCCCACCCTGTTCAAAATATAATTTGAATACAGATTTTAAATCCTGCAATTCTGATTGTAAAGTCGTAATTGTCTGTTGAATTCTCAAAAATCTTTCAAATAAATATTCAACATTATCTAACTGTTTTACTTCCCAATCATATTTTTGCAAATATAATTTTTTAAGTTTAGGATAAGCTAATGCAAGTCCCATAGTATCTGCCATAGCTCTGTGATGATTATTTAACTCAACTTTAAATTTATTGGTTAAAGCCTCAAGTCCATGTGATGGTAAATCCGGGTAAACTTCTTTAAACATTTGTTGAGAATCAATTCTTGCATTTTTTAATTCTTCACCAGTTGTTCTAAGGCTTGCCTCATTCAAAAATGAATAATCAAAAATACAGTTATGAGCTACAATCGGATAATCTCCAATAAATTCTAATATTTTAGGCATCGCTTCAGCTTCAGTTGGAGCATCTGCAACCATTTCTTGAGTAATCCCATGAATTGCCATACTTGATTTTCTAATATGCTGTTCAGGATTGATTAAAGTCTGAAATTCATCTTTAATCTTTCCATTTTCAAGCCTTACAGCGGCAAACTCAACCATCTTCTCTTTTGTATAATCCAAGCCGGTAGTTTCGGTATCGAGAACAATTTCAATTATCTTTTTTCTAGCCATATTCTTATCCTATAGAGTTCTTATTAAGATAATAGCACAAAAAAAATTTCTGTGTTAGAATAAGTCCGTTAAATAAAAAAGGTAAGGAGATATGTAATGTCAAATGCAGTTGATATTAATGATGCAAGTTTTGAACAAGAAGTCTTAAAATCAGAACAACCTGTAGTTGTTGATTTTTGGGCTCCTTGGTGTGGGCCTTGCAGAAAATTAGGACCAATCCTAGATGAAGTTGCACAAGAATTTTCTGGCAAAGTAAAATTTGTAAAAGTTAATACTGATGAAAACTTAAAAACTGCTCAAGATTATTCAATCAGCGGACTTCCAAGTATTTTAGTTTTCAAAAACGGCAAAGCTCTTGAAAGACTTGTAGGATTAATGCCTAAATCAACAATAATTTCAAATATTGAAAAACACTTATAATTTATAATAATTTGTAACACTTTGTAAACCGTATGAAATATATATTTCATACGGTTTTCGAGTATTTTTAGCAATTTAAAACCGTTACTAATTAAAGTTTTCCTAAACAAATACCGACAATAAGATAAAGGAAAAAAGGATAACTATGCAAGTAAACGGTGTACCAAATAAATACGAAATATACCAAGATTATTATTTGGAAACTAATGGAGAAGAAATTAGTTACACTGATGCTTTACGCCTTTTTTACCAAATGAATAACGAAGAAAGAACAGACTTTGAACAATATTACAAAGATGAAACAGGTTATGAAATAGTAGATGCTAACGGCTATTCTCTTGGTCAAAACGTTGATTCAACAAAGAAAAATTTAAACAAAGCAAATATTGATTTAAAATACAGAATGGAAGCTTATGCAAAACAAAAAGGTATTGTTTTAGATCCAGTATGGTCACAATATTCTGCGGAAGAAATTATGTCAATGAAAAACAATGGTGTAAATATCCCTCAAGAAATTGTAGATATTGCAAATACCATTTTAGAAACATCTGCTTCTAATTATGAATCTAATGGAGAAGAAGAAACTACAGAATCTACTGAAACAACAGAAAAAGAACCATTCTTGGAATTAATTCCAAAAGCTGAAAAGAAAATTGAAAAATGTAATGAAACTAATGATAAAATTAATGCAGAAATTGAAGCTATTCTTCCTGAAAAACAAAAACAAGAACGCAATTTAGCAGATAAAATGAAAAACCAAAGAAACACTTTGGAAGAATACGAAGCACAAATCAGAGAATGGAGATCATTACAAGATAAAGTAAACAATGGAGAAGCATTATCAGACACAGAAGCAAAACGCTATGCTGAAATTACAGGAATGTTAGAAGATAAAAACACAAATTCTGACGATTTCCAAATTGATAAAAATACAATAGCAAAATCATTAAATCAAATTAATATCTTAGCACTTCTTGGAGATAAACTTGCAGAAGAAACAATTGAAATAGGTGATACTCTTGCAGACTATACATCTAAATCAAATTATAAAACAACTACTAAAACAGTAACTCAAGAAGTAGGACTACTAAGATCAATTATTGCTATGGCTAATGGTAAAACATTAGCAAAAGAAGCTACAAAAATTGGTAATGATACAAAAAATTACAGTGAAGAAACAACAAACTCTGTAAACGATATAGCTTCAATTCTTGGCGTTGAAAGCAGTATTACTACAGATATTCCAACAGATCAACAACAAAATAATCAAGAAATTAAAGCTGCAGAAGAAAAAGCTGATGATACAAAAACAAATTCTGAAGCTCAAGAAAATATCCCTGCAACAAATGAAGAACAAGATCAAACTAAAGCAGCAGAACAAACAAACGATACACAACAAGAAGATTTTATTATTACAGATGATAATATTAATGCATTAATTGATGAAGCTGGTTCTATAAATTCAGATTTAGCACAACAATTAATAACTGCATTAAAAGCATCTAAATCAGCTAAAAGTGATAAATCTTTTGCATTATTAGCAAACAAAAAAATCTCTAAAATTGTAAAAGAATATCAAGAAGAAGAAGCTAGACGTCAAGATGCAATAAAAACAAAAGAACAAGAAAACGAAAATTCTAAAAAATCTTTAGAAGAACTAACAGGTAAATCTTCAGAAGAAATTGATGAAGAACTTAATAGTCAAAATTCTAACAATAATTCTGAAGAAAATATTGATGAATCTTCTAAAAACAAAATTAGAACTCATAAACAAAAAATTTCAGATAACAACAAAGAAATTTCATCAATTCAATCTGAATCTACTAAAGCAATAAATGAATTTAAGAACAACACAAAAGCAGAACAAACTCAATTAAATAAATCAATTCCTGAAGAAACTCAAGCTCTAGAAAATAACAGCAAATATCTTCAAGAAATTATTCCTCAATACAAAGAACGCCTAAACTTCACAAAAAACAGCGGTATTACATTAGGTAAAATGGGCAAATATCGTGTTACAGTTGGTGTTCAACAATTAATGAGCTACCAAATTAAAAAAGGCCTTAATAATATCAATAAAGGTTCACAAAGTATCACAATAGGTAGCAATGCAGAAAAAATTGCGACAAAACCTACTGCAAAACTTTCTGAAAAAGCAACAACATCTGCAGTTACAGAAGTAAACGAAGCATTAACTTCTTTAAATTCAATTAATTCAAAAATTGTATCTGTAACAGGCGAAGATACTGCTACACCAACAGCAACATCTGAAAGTTCTGATACAAATCAACAACAAGAAAACAATAATAACAATACTCAAACAGGTGCAGCTGCAAATCTTAATGAAAATACTGCAGCAAACACAACAGAAAATACAAATAATACAAATGCAACAACATTAGAAAATAATGTTGAAACTTCTAATGTAACAACTAATAATGGAACTCAAACAGAAAAACAAACTCAAGAAATTACACAAACTCCTAAAAACTTAACAACCAAAGACATCGAAAAAACAACAGGTAATAGTAATACAAGATCTGCAAGTACAAAAAAACAAAATTCTAATACAGAAGATACAAATAAAGCACTAGAAACAACATCTCAAACAAACACTAAAAGCTCATCATCTGAAAAAGAAGACGATGAAATGTCAACAGATGAAGCTCAAAGCAGTGTTGAAGATACAAAAAGCAGTGCAAAAGACGATAGTAAAGAATCTGAACAATTAAAAAAAGATACAGACAAAACAACTAAAGAATTAGAAAAAGAAACAAAACAGCTAACTAAGTTGATGAAAAAAGATGAAAAAGAAATCATCAAAATGACTAAAGAATCAACAGAAGCTGCAAAAAAACAAGAAGAAGCATTAACAGAATTCGAAACTTTAGTTACAGAAAACGAACAATTAATCGCAGAAGATGAAAATAACCAACAAAATCAAGCTCCTGCACAAATTGCTCCTCAACAAAATGAAAACGAAGAAGGTCAAACAACCCTTCTTGGCAGTGCTGCAATGACAATTGGTGGAGATCAACAAAGTTCAAATGCTGATAAAATTGCAGCTAATGATCAAAGAATAAATGAATTAGGTGTTACATTTAACACTAATGGAAGAGTTATTGAAAGAAATAGAACAAAAATTACTAGACTACAAAAAACAACAAAAACTCGCCAAAAGAAATTTAATAAAAAAACAGATTTAATTGAAGAAAAAAATAAAGAAGCTGAAAAAAAAGAACAAGAAAAACAAAAAAGATTAAATAAACAACTAGGCGCTGTCGGTATAGCTGAAAATATATTCCAAATAACATTATCTACAGGTTTAATTCTATCATTAAACCCATTTACAGCTGCTGCTGGTGCTGTAATGGTAAAAGTTGGCACATATGGTGTTGTAACTTGCGGAGTTGCAAAATCTACAATTAATATTGCAAATGGCAATTTAACAGCAGGTTTAATATCATTAGGTCAATGCGCAATTTCTCTTGCCACATCAATGACTGGAACAGGAGCAGCTGCAGGCGGAGTATTAGGTGCTGTAAGCAACGGCTTAAATGTTGTAGCATCATCTGCAGAATTAGTAAATAATGTAAGAGCAGTTCAAGGCAAAGAAGCTAGCGGCGTATTCAGCAAAATTTCAACAATTGCAGGAGTTGCTTCTTCAATTACAAGCTCTGCTGCAACTTTAAGCAATTTAGGCAAATCTGGGGCTTCTACATTCGGTAAATCAATGCAAATTGCAGGAGTTGCAGGAAGTGCATTATCTTCTGCAAGTCAACTTATGACTGAATTTGGAGGAGAAAGCCAACTAGCAAATATATTAGGAATGGTAGGCGGTGCTGTAAGTACAGTATCAGCATTAGGTATGTTAGCAGACAAAAAATTCAGTAATGCTTCTGAAAAAAATAAAGAAAATCAACAAAAATCAGAAGAAAATAATAACAATACTGAATCAACTCAAAAAGAACAAAATGACAAAAAATCTGGAAATAACAAAAATAAAGCATTCCAAGATATGAGTCCAGAAGAAATTGCACAAAGTTCTGAAGATATATTTGGTAAAAGTGGTATAGTAACTACTACTACAAATAATACAGGAAATGCTGAGCTTGGACCTTCTGGTACTACTATACAAACAGCGGATGAAATCAGTGGAGTTTACACTTCTACTACAAATAATACAGGAAACGCTGAACTTGGACCTTCTGGCAGCACTATACAAAAAGCTGATGAAATTAGTGGTGTATACACTTCTACTACAAACGAAACAGGCAACATGAACTTAGACCCTACAGAACCTATAAAAGCTTCTCCAACTCCACTTACAGATGTTATAGAAACAGATATCGGCGTCTTAAACGAAGATGCAAAAGCTAAAATGGCTCAAATAACAAACCAACAACAACAGCAAAGAATGGAACAACAAATCAAAAAAGAAAACAGACAAAAAACATTCTCTAATGTTATAAATGCTATATCTGGAGCTTCAAATGTTGCAGGTTCTCTATTCTCTAATTCTGATAAACAAGAACAACAACAAAAGAAAAATGCACCAGCAGGCAAACTTACAGAAAGAACTAAAGAAATTATGAAAAAAAATAAAAAAAGAATTGCAGCATTAGCATCTAAAGGCTACAATATCTAAATAAAAAAGCGGATTAAAAATCCGCTTTTTATTTAAGTTCTAAATCTGTTAAATACAATACTTGAGTTTCTCCTGGCATTAATGTTACTTTAAAAGACCCTTTCCCAGCAATTGGAACATTATTTATTTTTACAGGAATTACAATATTTTTATTTTCCAATTTTGGCACAGAAATCGTAACATCTACATTATTTCTGAAATTCAAATTTCCAATAACTACAATACTTTTTCCGGAATAACTCATTGCATAAGCAAAAACAGGAGAAGCACTTGTTCTTAATGGTACAAATTTTCCATTATTAATTATTTGGGAAAACTGTCTTTTCATTCCATTTGCCAAAATAAATGTTCCGAGTAAGTCATCATTTTTGCCACCAGGTTGTCTAGAAAAATTAAATATATCAATTTTTCCACGATGAACAAAATAATAATCATCATCAGTAAATGTTTTAAAAGCTTCTTTATTCGCCCACAAATAAATATAATTGTCACCGGTATCAAAACCATCTACGAAATAAGAATTTACAGGTAAAGTAGCATTTAACCAAATCATCATTTCACTAAATTTTTCACCATTTATTAAAATCGGACTCATTTCATCATGAGTTGTAAAACTTCCGATTACAGCTTTTGGTTCCTCATACTTAGCTAAATTGGCTCTTGTTGTAATTATTTGATTTATTAGTTCTCTGCCTGTTTTATAATTTTTTAAATTAAAAAAGCTTCCATAATAACCATCAAAACCAGCTTCCAATAATTTATCATAAGGCGTAAATATTGCATATTCTGAAACTGGAGTTGTCCAACTTTCTGAAGCTTCAGCCAGCCATAAGAATTGATGATCTTTACCTCTTGAATAATCAATTAATTCTTTCCAGAACTTAGCAGGCTTCAAAGTTGCAACATCTGCTCTTATACCATCTGCCCCTAAACCAATAACCATATCTACAAATTCTTTATATAAATTGTAAACATCTTTATTAACTTCAGTTTCAGTTCCGGCATTTAATAATCTTACATCTGTCCAATCTGCAGGAACAACTGGTTGACCTGATTTATCCTTGACAAATAATTCCGGTCTTTGCATATACAAGTCATAAGATCCACAAGAAGGGAGATCAATAATTACTCTAATATGTCTTTTGTGAGCTTCTTCGATAAATTTTCTTGCTTGAGAATTTATTGATAAAGCGCTCTGCTTACTTTCCAATTGAGGATTTAATGTATTAAAACTTGAAGCTGCATATAAAGACCCAGCTGTACCTAATGCTTTTGTTTTCCCAACTGGAGTAATCGGCATCACATGAATTGTATTTATACCTTTTTGAGATAATTCATCAAGTTTTGAAATAGCATTTAAAAATGTTCCACTTTCTTCTGCATCATCAAAATCGATTATTCCATTTTTATTTGTATCTTGAGCTCCAAAAGTCCTCAAATTTATTTCATAAATTATTGCAGAATTTTTCAAAAACATTTTTCTTAAATCATTAACCCAAACATCAGCACTAAAAGCTGTTTGAGCGAATAAAGATATTAATGTTAAGGCTATTACAATCTTTTTCATGAACTTCATACATATCCCCCTTTTAATAATAAATATGCTAACAAATAATTATGCTTTTTGCAAATTTTATATTTTTTATATATAATGTGATATGTATATGAAAAAATATTCGATTGGAATTGATCTTGGCGGGACTAAAATACTTATTGCTCTTGTAGACAAAAATTCAGGAGAAGTTTTAGAACACGTTAAAAAGAAAACAAAAAAAGATAAAGGTCCTAAAAACATTATAAGAAAAATGCTTGAAGGCATTGAAGAACTTATTGAAATTAGCGGCAAAAGTTTTGATGAAATAAGTTCTATAGGAGTAGGAGCTGCAGGACAAATTGATAGGGAAAACGGGGTTATAATTGCTGCTGCAAATTTAGATTGCTACGATCTAAATTTAAAAGAAATTTTAACTGAAAAATTTAATATTCCTGTATATGTAGGAAATGATGTAGAAATAGCAACTATTGGCGAACAAAAATTCGGAGCAGGAAAAAATTGTAACGATTTTGTTTGCGTATTTGTAGGTACTGGAGTTGGTTCTGCAATTGTGAAAGATGGAAAAATAATTACAGGAGCAACAGGAACTGCAGGAGAAATTGGTCATATCATTGTAGATTTAAACGGCAGACAATGTTCTTGCGGTGCACATGGTTGCTTGGAAGCCTATGCTTCAAGATCTGCAATTGAAAGAAGAATTGAAGGAGCATTAAAAAAAGGGAGAAAATCCTGTATTTTAGACTATTTAGAAACAGGTAAATCTATCACCTCAAGCATGATTCAAAAATCAATTGAAAGAGAAGACGAATTAGTTATACAATGCGTTACAGAAGCTTCGGAATATTTATCTGGCGGAATTGCTAGTATTATAAATTTTATTAATCCGGAACTAATTATTTTAGGCGGAGGACTAATAGAAGCTGTAGATTATTTCTATCAAAAAACAATAAAAAAAGCTAAAGCTAAATCATTACCTGTACCTGCAGAAAAAATTCAATTCAAAAAAGCTATGTTAGGAGACTATTCAGGTGTAATTGGAGCTGCTTTTTTGGAAGACAGGGGGTATTAAAATGACAAAAAAAATAATGCTTATAAGATTATCTTCCCTTGGAGATGTTATTTTTAATATTCCACTAGCAAATGTATTAAAAAATAACGGTTACGAAGTTACTTGGCTTGTATCAGAAAAAGGGATTGATATTGTAAAAGATAATCCCGCTGTTAAAAATGCAATATTAATTCCAATAAAAAAATGGAAAAAAGATGGATTTTCCATAAAGAATTTTATTGAATTTCTCAAAATATTAAAAAGAATTAGAGATGAACATTTTGACATTGCTATCGATACACAAATGATGTTCAAAAGCATGCTTTGGATGAGACTATGCGGTGCCAAAAGAAGAATCTGTCTAAAATGGGGAAAAGAATTTTCTCAATTAGGTGGTAACGAAAGAATTGACCCTGCTCCGAATCCAAACTTTTCAACACATGCAATATTTCAACATATGCAATATGCAAAATATTTAGGTCTTGAAGGAACCGATCAGGTAAAATTTACACTTCCTCCAACAAGTGAAGAAACTAAAGCCAAAGTAAATATTTTATTAAAAAATTTAGACAAGTCAAAACCAATGGTAGTAATTTGTCCTGCAACAACTTGGCGTTTAAAACATTGGAACAAAGATAATTGGAAACAAGTCGTTGAAGCAATAAAAGAAGAATGTTCTTTAGTATTTACAGGCACAGAAGGTGACAAAGAATTAATTTCATATATAGGCGGAGACAATTTTATAAACCTTGCAGGTCAAACCGGCATAAAAGATTTAATTGAAATATTTTCAAGAGCAACACTTGTTATGGCTCCAGATTCAGGAAGTGCACACCTTGCTCGTGCAACAGAAATTCCTGCTGTAATTTCGATATTTTGCTGTACTCCACCAACATCATATGGCCCATTTGGGGATGATAAAAAATATTTTGCCATCAACGGGAAATTAAAATGTCAACCTTGCCATACAAGAAAATGCCCGCTTCAAGGTGAAGATGCTGAACAATGTGTAAATTATCCTAAACCTGAAGAAATTATAAATATTGTAAAAAACATATTACAAAACTCAAAACATAGTGTATAATAAGTATATGAGTTTTTTCGATAATTTAAAAGATATATATAGAAAAGTCTCTGAAGTAGAAAATGCCATTTATAATGGTAAAGAAGACTATCTTGAAATTTACGAAAGAAATCTTCAATTAGAAAAAGAAATTGAAGAACGTACAAGAGAGCTTAATATTGCTAATAAAAGAATGCTAACCTTACAGCATATCTGGGATATGATGAATGCTTCAAGACCTTTACACAGCGTACTTGAAACAATTGTAAACAGCATTCAAGGAGAACTGGGGTACCATCATTGCAACATAATAAAAAAATGCGAAGATGAAAAAGGTATTTATTTAACAGTATTGGCTCAATCAAATGATGTTTCTATAAAAAGAGTAGATAAACTTATAAAAACACCTGTACAAGCAAGAAAACTCATATACAATGAAGAAAGTGTTTATGCTAATGCTGCTAACGCAAAAAAAATTATGCAAACAACAGATATCGGTGGCACTCTAAAATCCGTAGCACCTGATATTCCTGATGATATTATTGAAGAAATCGTAGAAGGCAGTCCAAGCAAATCAATAATCACAGTCCCACTTTTTACTAGAAATTCTCATTATGGCTGGTTTAATGTATTTTCTTCAAGAAAAGAATTGACCCCAAGTGAAACAGATTTTTTAACAATATTCGCACAACAAATAGAAATGGCTATTACAATAGCAGGTTTGTTTGAAGAAGTTAAAGCTCAAGCTGTAACTGACGGACTTACAGGGCTATATAATAGAAGATATTTTGAAGAATATCTAAAAAAAGAAGTTACTCGTGCATTACGTCAAAAACAAGCATTCAGTGTAATAGGACTTGACCTAGACCACTTAAAAGAAATTAATGACAAATATGGTCACGCATATGGAGACTTAGCAATTAAAACAGTTGCAGAAGTCCTTAAACGTAACGCAAGATCAATTGATACTGCAGCTCGCATGGGCGGAGAAGAATTTAACGTAATATTGCCTGGAGTTGATTCTCAAGGTGCAATGATTGCTGCAGAAAGAATTAGAAAAGCACTTGAGGAAGAACAGCTTGATACAATTGGTCATATTACCGCAAGTATAGGGGTTGCAACATTTTTGGAGCATTCTGATAATATTGAAGATATATTAGAACTAACAGATCAAGCAATGTATCAATCTAAAAGAAACGGAAGAAATCAAGTTACACTTGCAAAACCAATATCAGAAACAAGCTGGCAAGAAATTGCAATCAATACATTTATGGATATTCTTTCAAAACATAATATTCCGCTTGATAAAAATGTTTCAGATGCACTTAAAAACAAATTACAAAAACCTAAAGATGAAGTTGACAAAGAATCATTATATACAGTTGCTGATATGCTTACACAAACATACAATCCACTTCATCATACAGGCGTAATGAAATCAAAAGTATTACTTGCAGTAAGTCTTGCAAAACGTTTTGATTTACCTAAAGATGAAATCGATAAATTAAGAATTGCAATGCTTTTATATGATATCGGAAATCTTATGCTCCCTGCGGAATTATTACAAAAAACAACTCCTTTGACAGAAGAAGAAAGAAATCATATCAAAGAACACCCAATTATCGCAGCGAAAGAAATCTTGCAACCAATTAGTTACATACAAGACATTATACCGATAATAGAACACCACCACGAAAATTGGGACGGAACAGGTTATCCTGCTCAAATTGCAAAAGAAGAAATTCCTATGACTTCTCAAATTATATTAATTGTAGATGCATACTTTGCATTGACAGAACCTAGAACTTACAGAGCAGAACTAACTCCAAAACAAGCTGTTGAAATAATTAAACAAGATTCTGGCAAAAAATGGAATTCTGCTTTGGTACAAGAATTTATTTCACTTATTGACCACGACATATAATGAATGAAAAAGAATTAATAAAAATAATTAAATCAACATTAAACTCCTCATACATAGGCGATGATTGTGCCTACCTTAAAGATTTAGGAATTGTAATTACACAGGACAGCCTTGTAGAAGATGTTCATTTTAAAATGGATTTTATCACTCCATATCAACTCGGATACAAATCTGTTATGGTAAATATAAGTGATGTTTGCGCATCAGGTGCAGAGCCTAAATATTTAACAATTTCTTTATCACTACCAAATTCTATTGATGAAAACTTTGTAAAAGAGTTTTATGAAGGTGCAAAAAACGCATCAAATGATGTACAAATCGTTGGAGGAGATATTACAGGCAGTGACAAAATTTATATTTCAGTTACAGCAATAGGCTCTACAAAAGGAAGAAAAATATCATCTCGCAAAAATGCAAAAAAAGGTCATAAAATTATAGTTTCAGGCGAACATGGTTCAAGTGCTTACGGCTTAAAGCTTTTATTAAACGGAGAAAATAAACCTGAAAAATTTATAAAAGCACATCTCATGCCTGTCGCTCAAAAAGAATTTTCTAAACAGATTTCAGAAAATATAACTTGTGATTATGCAATGATGGACACCTCAGACGGACTTGCAGACGCATTAATGCAAATTGCAAAAGCTAGTGACGTTATTTTATCTATAGACACATCAAAAATACCGCATGACAAATCAATTGATATGGATACAGTTTTATATGGAGGGGAAGACTATCAGCTTGTTGCAACGATTCCTAATGACATATTGAAAAACTTAAATGATTATACGATAATAGGAGAGGTAAAGGAAAAAATTACCGATTCCGGTCTTTTGATAGATCAAAGATTTTACACTAACATTGACGAAAAATTATACAATCATTTTAAGGAGTAGCTAAAAATGAATTTCAAAGTTAACGCAATAATCCCAGCAGGAGGAACATCATCGCGCTTTGGAAATAAGAACAAACTTTTAGAAAAAATTTATGACAAAGAAGTAATTAGATATACAATAGAAGCATTCGAAAAATCAGAAGTTGATGAAATTATAATATGCGCTAACATTAATATCATAGAAGAATTAAAAGAAATATTCAAAAACAGCCAAAAAGTAAAAATTATTGAAGGCGGAGCAACAAGACAAGAATCTGTATTCAATGGGTTAAAAGCCTCTGAATGTGATTATGTCTTAATCCATGACGGTGCAAGACCTATGATTTCAACAGACTTAATAAATAGTGCAATAGAAGAAGTAAAAACAAAAAAAGCTCTCACTGTTGCAACTAAAACAATCGATACAATTAAAGAAGTTATTGATGGAAAAATTGTAAGAACAATTGACAGAGCAAAATTATATAATACTCAAACTCCTCAAGCATTTGAATATAATTTAATAAAAGATGCTCATATGAAATTATATGGTAAAAATTTTACAGACGATGCTGGAATGTTAGAAGAATTAGGGCAAACAGTTTATATCCTTAACGGAAGTTATAAAAATATAAAAATTACGACTCAAAACGACATAGATATCGCTAAAATTTATCTTGCACAATAATAAAAAAAATCCCCTTTTTACAAGGGGATAAAATTTCACACTTTTCCTACTAACTTTCTTCTACGATTTTCTTTCTACCAAATATGAGGAATCATTAATATAAACTTTTTATGCAGCAGCTCCTACTTTTTCTTTTTTCAAATATTTAGCTGGTTCATAACCTGCTTTTTCAAGAGCTTTTGCTAATTCTAAATAATCTTTGCCATAGTAATTTTTACCTTCAATTCTTACAACAAATTTATTATTTTCATATTTAACTTTATCAGAAATTTCAGCTTTATCATCGCCTAAAATTTCTCTCATATCATCTCTGAATTGAGTTTTTTTCTGTGCAACTTTTTCAGCTTCTTTTTTCTCAGCATCAGCTTTTGCTTTATCAGCTTTAGCTTTTTTATCAGCAGCAGCTTTATCTGCTTTTTCTTCTTTTTTAGCTTCGATAGATTCAGCACCTGCTTTTACTTTTTCATATAAAGCATTAACAGCTTTGCAGATTTCATCGTCATCTCTAGTAGTAATTCCTAAAGTCCAAACGTGCCAATCACCATGTGTTGCAACTTTAGCAGCTGATACTTCTTTTGATACATCAATACCTAATTCGTGAGCTTTATCTTCTAGAGCATTAATTAATAACATTGCGATTTCTTCTTTTTGATCGCCTTCGCAATCATTCATTAATGTTCCGATAAGGCCATAATCATCATCCCCACCTGAATAGCTTCCTTTTCCTTTATAAGTTCTATCCCAAGCTTCGAATAATTCTAATACATTATCTTTATTGATTTCATCTGTTAATATATTTTTAATACCGTTTTCATCATCATCATAATTTGTGCCAGGGTTTCTTACAGCTTTTTCAATTCTGTCACAAATTTTTTCCATTGCATAAGCTACTTCTTTTTCTTTTTTCTCTTTTTTAGCTTCTGATTCTGCTGCTTCTGTATCAGTTTCATCTGCATTTTCTGTATCATCTGTGTCTTCAGCATTTTCAGCTTCTTGAGTTTCTTTAATTTCTTCTATAATTTCTTGAGCAACTTCAGATGCTTTTTTAGTTAATTCAAGAACTTCACCTTGAATAGAATCAACATCTTCTAATGTAGGTTGACCTTTTGACATTTCAACAACACGTTCTTTTAATGCTTTGATATCATCAAGAACAGCTTGTAAACGTTCTTTTTGAGATTCATCCAATTTATCTGATTTTAATACACTTGAAATTTGAGATTCAATACCACTTAAATTTGATAATAAAGAAGATAATCTTCCACTAAGACCTAATGAAAGTCCCCAATTATAAGCATTTTGATTACCTTGAGCAATTAAAGCAGGATCAGTCATCATACCTTGACCTAAGTTTAAACCAATTAACATTGGATTCCATTGGCTGATATGATTTGGATTTCCGATACCTTGAGCTAAAGCATAAGTTAAAGGAGAATAACCTGAAGGGTAAATGTTATGTTGAATATTTCCACCAAAATTTGATACCCAGTGACGGTTACCTAAAGACCAATATGCAGGTAAGTTTGGCATCATTGTTGTGTAATTTGGTAATACGTTAAACATCTTTCCTTATCCCCTGTGAAATTTTTAAATTCCCCGTATTTATATAAAGAATTTTTATTCACAAAAATTGCATGAACGGATATTTAAATTTTTAGATTAACGACTAAAAAGCTTATAAATAAAGGGAATTAGCTATTTTACAATTCTTAACATTTCAATAATATCATTTTTTGTAATTTTTGGATTTATCTCTTTTATAGAAATTATTGAGGAAGTATCAACTTCTTCTTTAAATATTTTTTCCAATAATTCTTTATCATAATCATAAAGAATTGATCCATGCTGCAATATATAACCTTCTTTTCTAAATTGAGCAGAACCTATTAATTTCCTATTTTGGTAACACAAATCAGCACCTGTAGAAATTAACATACAATAATCCAAATGTCCCCTAGCTTTTTTAATTCCACCGAAATCTAATTCAATATCTAATTTTTTAAATGCATCAATCAAAATTTTGGAAATTTCTTTATATGAATTTACAACATTTTCTCCATTTTCTAAAAATGATGCAGGGCAAATATAACTGTAAGTAATTTCATCATCATGCAATAAAGCACGACCTCCAGTAAGACGCCTAACATAATCAATATTATTTTGTTTTAGAAAATCTAAGTCTAAAAAATCACTTTTTTGATTCCGGCCTAAAGACACACAAGCTGGAGACCAACCATAAAGTCTGAATATTGGTTCTTTCAATTTATTTTTTATGGCATATTCAAGCAAATCACTGTCAATTTGCATATTTTCCTGCCCTGTTTTTACTTCATAAGGAATAAATTCCATTTTACGATTTATCCTTCTCTCGTTTTTTCAAATCTTCTTCAAACTGAGCAAAAACTTCATTCCCGACAAATTGTTCTAAAGCAGCTCTTTTAGCATAAAAATCTGACTTCGCTTTCATTTGATTATCAAGAGCTGTTCTATAATAAGCATCAGTAATCAAAATAATTTCTTTTGACATATTTTGAGAAAGTTCATAATTTCTTTTTCTATCAGCTGCAATAGATTCAATCATTTTTAATTTTTTACGAGCGGTCATATAATTATAATAAAGATCAACTGTTTTTTGTTGTAAATCCTCAATTTTTCTGACCAAAATAATCATATCAGCATCTGTCACTTTAGTATATTTATAGTTAAGAGCTTTAGTATCTTGTGACATAATACCTAATACGTTACCACCAATAATAGAACTTGTCGCCAAAATAGGGCTACCCATACTTGCACCAACTAATGTTGACATACTCGCAATAGTTGAAAGGACTTTTTTTACTGATTTTTCATCAGGCTTATCTTCATCAGGATTTGCAAGTTTGTATAATGCAAAATTTATAGTATCACTTTGAGATGCTGCACCTTGCCATAAGACAGATAAGTCACCTACCATATCTTCTTGGTCAAGTTCTAAATCCGCCGCTACCTCTCGGGAAATCTGCTTGATACTTAAATCTGCAAAAGTCAAATCAGTAGAATCAAATTGTTCAGCATCTTTTTTTACATATGCCTGATATACTTTATCTTCTTTTGCTTTTGCTTCCATATATTCTTTTTCAGGATCCTCAGAAAGACCTGTTCTATAAGCTGGAGGTTTCGGAACTTTTATATCTTCATAAGAAATTGCAAAAGTCGGGAGCATCAAATTTAAAATGAAAGCAGCTATTAAAAATCTTTTCATCATTTACCCACCGCCTTTTCTCCGACTAAAGTAGAATTGTAATTGAATTGATACAGATTAAGTTTGTCAACAACTTTTTTACCTGCTAAACGCTGTAATTCCAAATGATATTTTTTAGCATTTTCCATGTAATAAAATTCTTCAACCCTCATGTTATCATACAAAGCAGAAGAAATAGAAATTTCCATCAAATCTTCTTCATCTAGTGCTTTTGCATAATTTTTATTATACAAAAGAAGTCTTTGTCTTGTTTCTTTCAACTGAGATAGAGAACTTTTGTAATTATAATATGCCGTAATAATTTTGTCCTGTAAATTTTCAACCAATCCGGCAAGTTCAATTAATTCAGTATCAGTCAAAGGAATTTCTGTCGGCATATTTTTCCGATTAATCAAATTTTGAGCCAAACGACCAGCTGCAAAAGCAGAAGATTGAGTCATATAATCAGCCCCAATCAAAGACGGAGCTAAAGAAGCCCCAGCTACAACAGCAGATAAAGTCTTTGCCATCAATGATGAATGAATTCTTCGTTGACTTTCAGGAGTAGCTAATTTTTTTAATGCAAACCCGATTACCTGATTATTTTCAACAGTACCTTTCCAAAGATTTTCAATATCTTCTAAATCTTTTTCTTTTTGCCTGTTTACTAATTCCTGCAAAATCTGCTCATCATTCACAACCAAAGACTGCTTAGCTTTGACATCAGTTTTAGGAAGCTGAATTTTTTGAGCTTCAACTTTCTCAAGAGATACCTCATCTGCCCAAGCAGGAATTCCAACCAAAATTAAAAGCCATACCAAATACTTTTTCATAACAATTTTATAACACAAGAAAAATAATAAATCCAACGATTGATAAAGTATACATCAAACGGTTGTTCTTCAACTTCAAAAAAATCACTATCATAAATAATGAAAGAGGTTACAAAAAGTGAGTTCAAACACAAAAATATATAATAACACAGCCGAAAATAACAGCTTTTACCAAAAAGCGACAGCATTACGCTTGGAAAATATGTTTAAAGAAGCAGTATCAAATTACTTGAATGCAATACTAATAGACAGAAACAACGCAGAAAGCTACTATGGACTTGGCGTATGCTATAAACATTTAAAACAATATTCAAAAGCAATCAAATACTTAAATACAGCTGCGGAGCTAAAAGATGACAGCTATGAAATATATTACGAACTCGGAATTTGCCACCTTTTAGAAGGAATTCCATGCGGAGCAATCAAAAACTTTGTACGAGCAATCCAAATAAACCCTGATAACCCTGATGCAATTTTACAACTTGGAATTGCACATGAATTATGCGAAGAATACGATTTGGCTCTAATGATTTACCAAAAATTAATAGAAAATTCCCCAGGATTTTTAAAAGCATATGAGCATAAATCAACTCTTTTGATGAAACTTGATAAATACGATGAAGCATCAGAAGTTTTGCATAAATTAATTAAACTAAATCCTGATTACTACAAAGCATATGCAGGAATAGGAGTATGTTTTGATAAATTAGGGAAAACAAATTACGCTCAAAGATATTACAGAAAATTTTTATCAAAAAAACCTTTCGCCCAAAACGCAGAATTTATCAAAAACAGATTAGACAAACTTAAAATAGAAAAAAGATTAAATAACCATCTAAAAATTTGCAAATAAACACTGACAATTTTATTGTTAAAATTTTCATATTTTTCCACACATAAAGAAATATCTTTTGTTGTAGATAAAAATTTTTCATGATAGCATAAATCGTGTAATGTATTAATATGAAAAAGAGGTAAATATATGCAAGCGCGCAGAGCAGCAAGAGAATTAGCATTTATACTATTTTCTCAATTTGATAAAAAAATTACAAACTATTCAAAAGAAGACCTGCAAGATATTATCTTGAAATCAGTAAGAATATTAACAAGCAGTGCAAGTGATGAACTAAGAACAGCTTTAGGCTCATTAATCGTAATGAGAGATCAAATCGAAAACTATGAAGCAGATTCTGAAGTAAATCTTAATCGTCCGATAGGAGTTGCAAATATTCCAGTACCACTTCCTATGACATCTGATATGACTGGCAGAATTAATGAAATGATTGACATTGCGGAAAAAGCTGCATTAGCTATCGAAATCGCAGAATTTACAACACTTGATGCTCAAAGTGATGTAAAAAATTATGCAATAGATATCGCAGAATACTTCCAAAGAAATCATAAAGAAATCGATGATATTATCCAAAAATACGCAAAAAATTGGGATTTAGGCCGTCTTGTAAAAATGGATAAAGATATCCTAAGAATTGCTATCGTTGAACTACTTTATATGAAAGATGCTCCAATGAAAGTTGTTGTAGATGAAGCTCTTGAATTAGCTAAAAAATACTCAACAGATGACAGCGCATCATTTATTAATGGTATTTTAGCAAAAGTAATCGTTGATTACGGTATCAACTAAATATCAAAAAATTTAAAAAAATAACCTTTTCTTAAATGAAAAGGTTATTTTTTATTTCTCTTTCTTTTCTTAAATTCCCAACTCATATAAAAATCTTATCAGGCAAATCAAAATACATCGAAGATGGATGAAAATTAAATAATTTCATGTTATCATCTGCGTATGTTCGGATTTTTTAAAGATAAATTTAATAACCTTAAAGAAACTGTCTCTAATACAGCTCAAGCTCTTGTAAATAATGTTGTAAATTCAGTAGAAAATGAAGAAGAATTTTCGGAATTTGTACTTGATGATATGGAAGATATGCTAATAAGTGCTGATTTAGGTGTCAGCTACGCATCAGAACTTGTCGACAAATTGAGAAATCAAACAAAAATTAAACCTTCTGATGTTAAAAATTACCTTAAAGAAGAATTTTTAAAAGTTCTAAAATCAGCAGGTAATAATACTATTGAATTCAAAGACGGACTAAACATCTATTTTATCACAGGAGTAAATGGGGCAGGAAAAACAACTTTAATAGGAAAACTTGCATACAAATTCAAAAACGAAGGCAAACGAGTACTTATCGCAGCTGGTGACACATTTCGAGCTGCTGCAGAAGAACAATTGGACATTTGGTCTAAAAGAGCTGGCGCATCGATTGTAAGACGAGATAAAGCAGATCCCGCATCTGTTGTATATGAAGCGATTGAAAAAGCTCAAAAAGAAAATTTTGACGTAATCCTAGTTGATACCGCAGGACGCTTACAAAACAAATTCAACTTGATGGAAGAATTAAAGAAAATTAAATCCGTAATCGATAAAAAAGCACCTGAAGCACTTCGAGAATGCATACTTGTACTTGATGCAAATACAGGTCAAAACGGATTGCAACAGGCAAAAGTATTTACAGAAGCTGTAAATGTAACATCAGTTGCACTTACAAAACTTGACGGTTCTGCAAAAGGTGCAATCGTCCTTGCCATAGCAAAAGAATTAAAACTTCCCGTTAAATTAATCGGGGTAGGCGAAAAAATGGAAGATTTAAAAACATTTAATAATGAAGAATTTATCGAGGCTTTATTTGAATAAACTAAAATCTGCAAAAACAAAATTAGGAAACGAAATCGAATTAATTGGAGATAAAAACGCTAAAACTCTTATCATTGGGGTATTTCATGGCGATGAACCTCAAGGCGAATATTTGATTAATGAATACTTAAAAAAGCACACTCCCAAAAATCTATTATTCATACCATGCCTGAATCCTGACGGTATGCAAATGAATAAAAGAACAAACTCAAACGGAGTTGATTTAAACAGAAATTTCCCTACAAAAAACTGGGGAAAAAATGAAGGAGAAAACGCTACCTGTAATGACGCAAACACAGACTACTACGGGGGAAAGAGTGCTGGAAGCGAGATTGAAACACAGTTTCTTATAGATACTATTGAAGAATTTAAGCCAAAATTAATCCTAACGCTCCATGCTCCATACAAAGTAGTAAACTATGACGGACCTGCAAAAGATATTGCCGAAAAAATTTCAAAAATTATAAATTATCCAGTAGAAGCAAGCATCGGCTATCCAACCCCAGGCAGTTTCGGGACTTATGCCGGAATAGAAAGGCAAATTCCGACAATTACACTTGAACTCGATGAAATCTGCCCTGTTGAAGATTTAATTGAACCTGTACATAAAATATTTGATTTATCTTTGTAACAAATTATTAACATGTCCGCAATTTAATATATAAAAAATACTTAATAAGTATATACGAAGTGTACATAAAAACGGAGATACTTATTATGGTAAAAATTAACGCCACACAAGGAGTAGAATTTAGTGCACCTGCAACAAGTGTAAATGCCAGCGAAGCTAATAATGTTAATATCAGCTTTAACTATGGCGGAAATACAGAAGATGTGGTAAATCAGGCAACAACTAAAAAAAGTGTGCAAAATACTCTGAAATCGAACAAGAAAAACATTGAATTACATGAACCTTGGATTGGTTCTGATTACATTACATTCAAAGGTAATGGAAAAATGACTTACGGAGAATTACGAGAAAATCTTGGGATTCCTCCAAAAGTTTTAAGTGAAACTAATGGAAAGAAATTAACAGATAATCAAATTGTTAAAGAAACCAAAATTTACTTAGATGATATAGGCTGGTATGAAACAACTCCAGAAAGTCCAGAAGAAGCGAGTGATATAAGAGCGCAAAGAAGATATGGAAATAATTATGCAGGATATTCAAAAGCAATATCAAATGATGAAATTCTTAAACAATTAAAATAGTTTAAAATAAAATATAAGCTCCTTTTAAAAAGGAGCTTTTTTAATGCAAAAAATTATTGTTTGTAATAGAATATGTATAAAAAGAGGGATTTTATATATGAAATTACATAATTCTTACACAAACAAAGTTGAAGATTTTACACCTATTGAAGGAAACAAAGTAAAAATGTATGTATGCGGACCTACCGTATACGATTTTGCACACTTAGGTCACGCAAGATGTTATATAACTTGGGATACTTTATACAGATATTTAAAATTCAAAGGCTATGATGTTACATATTGCAGAAACGTAACAGATGTCGATGATAAAATCTTAAAAAAAGCTGAAAAAGAAGGGAAAACACCTGAAGAAGTTTCTCAATATTGGTACAAGCAATTTGCAAATTCTATGAAAGCATTAAACACTCTTAAACCTGATATTGAGCCATTTGCGACAAAAACATTAGGTGAAATGATTTCAATAGTAAAAGATTTAATCAACAAAGGCTTTGCTTATGAAGCTGACGGAGATGTATATTTCAGAGTAAAAAAATTCCCTCAATACGGCTATCTTTCAAAACAGCCTATTGACCAATTAGAAAGCGGAGCAAGAATTGAAATTGGAGAACATAAAGAAGATCCGCTTGATTTTGCACTATGGAAAAAAGATGAAAAATTCGGATATAAATCACCTTGGGGTGTAGGCAGACCAGGCTGGCACATTGAATGTTCAGCTATGAGCAGAAAATATTTAGGTAAAACAATTGATATTCACGCAGGCGGAGCTGATTTAATATTTCCACACCACGAAAACGAAATTGCACAATCTGAATGTGCTAACGGTTGCAAATTCGTAAATTACTGGCTACACAACGGATTTGTTACAATCAACAAAGAAAAAATGTCTAAATCTTTAGGCAATTTCCTTACAATTGATGAATTATTGAAAAAATATGATTCAAACACAATAAGATTTTTCATTCTTACAAACCATTACAGAATGCCTGTTGAATTTTCTGATGAAGCACTTTCATCTGCTCAAGCAGGTGTAAAAAGAATGTTAAATGCAAAAAGAACTAAAGTAAATGAAAATTTAGATATTACAAAAACTGACGAATACAAAGCTTTCACAGAAGCTATGGACGATGATTTAAATACATCTAAAGCTCTTGCTGTACTTTTTGAATTAACAAACAAAGCTAACAAAGATGATAAAGATGCATTCACAATTCTGTATAAGCTAGCAACCGTACTTGGTTTCACATTTGAAAAACCAACTCTTTCAGAAGAAGAATTAAAAAATGCAGTAAAACACGTATCAGAAAAATTAGGAAAAGATTTTAATTCAATGGACGAATTAATAGCATATAGAAAAGAAGCTCGTGATGCAAAAAATTGGGACATTGCAGATAAAATTAGAATTGCATTAGATGAAGTCAATATAGTATTGAAAGATTCGAAAGAAGGAACTACATGGGAAGTAAAATAAATGCATCAAACAAACACAGATGCAAAATTATTAAATACTTATTTTTGTGCACAATTTCAATAATGTGCACTATGCCATGTCAGGCACAAATTATGCCGACAATTCCGCAAAACACACTGCAAGCAGCAAGAGAAGCTGTAATTAATGAAAAAGGACCAACATCAGAAGTTGTGCGTGTCGGAATTGGAACACAAAATTTCGGAACATATCAATACAAAGATATCACAATATTTGGAACAGGCGATACACAAATATATGATAACAGATTATTAATCGGGAATTATCCGCCAAATCAAGAAATAAAAATTTCATTAAAAGACGGTAAATTTAATATCTACACGCCAGGTAATATGTTTTCAGAAACAGTTGACGGACCAGTTCAAATTACAAGCAATTTTGGATTACTTGGAGTAAGCGGATTAAAAAGAGCCGGCAAACAAGCTCTTTACCATGGAGCTTTTGAACTTGTAAAAAACAGCAACGGAACTTTTAATCTTGTAAATATGATTGAAGTAGAAGATTATTTAAAAGGCGTAGTCCCAAATGAAATGCCTGTAAGTTTCGGACTTGAAGCACTAAAAGCTCAAAGCGTAGCAGCTAGAAATTATGTACTTTCCCCAAGGACTAAAGCGTCTGCGAATTATGACGTAGTAGATAGTGTTGCAAGTCAGGTATATTATGGAGCTAATACAGAAAAGCCTCTTTCTAATCAAGCAGTAGAAGAAACAGAAGGTATTGTTGCAATATACAATTGGGATTTAATTCTTGCACAATACTCATCTACAGCAGGTGGATATACTGAAAGTTATGCAAATGCTTTTTCTGATCCGAAAACAAAAGAATTCCCGTCAGAAGACAAGCCATATTTAAAAGCTCGTCCTGATATAATCACACAAACACCTCTTAATACAGAAGAGGCTGCAAGTGCTTTTTACAAATCTAAACCGGATGCGTATGATATTCGTTCTCCATACTATAGATGGGAAAGAGAATGGGCAGGTGATGAGTTAAAAAATATTTTGCAAAATACACTTATCGCACAATCAGCAACAGGATTTGTAAAACCGGCATTCAAAAAAGGTGATACCCTCGGAGATATTCAAGAAATCAAAGTTTTAAGACGCGGAGATTCCGGAAAAATAATTGAAATGGAAATTGTTACCCGTTCAGGAAATTATAAAGTATTTAAAGAACTTGTAATAAGACGTCTAATGACTAAAGATGGCAAAGCACTACCTAGCGCTAACGTTGTATTTGATAATATCCAAGATGAAAATGGAAATCTTATATCAGTCCACGCGTATGGCGGGGGATTTGGGCACGGTGTCGGATTAAGTCAATTTGGTGCAGGTTTTATGGGATCTGAAATGCACATTCCATATGACAAAATTTTGCAGCATTATTATACAGGAATTACGCTTTCTACAAAACCTGTAATAATTTCCGCAAATTCAGCACAACAATCGATTAAACAAAATTTTTACGCAAAAGATAAATACGCAAAAATTATTGTCGATAACAAATTTATGGTTTCAAAACTTCTTGCAAATATCAACGGACAAGAATACACTTTTGCACTTGAACCAAATATTTTAAAAAGAAATGCTGAAATAGATATTTCAAAATATATTAAAAAAGGAAAAAATACTATAATTTTCTATTACCCTATGGATGAAGGGGATAAAAAAGCTTTAAGATTATATGTGGAATTAGTGAGAAAAAATAATAGTGAATACATCTGGTGAAAAAAATAGCGAAGCAATAACAGATAATAATTCTAAAAGTATGAGCGTTTTAAAAGCCGCTTGGATTATTGCAGTAGTTACAATTATAAGTAAATTAATAGGTTTTATACGCGACATTATTATCGCAAATTATTATGGTGCAACCCTTGTATCTGACGCATATTATTATGCGTACCAAATACCGTCATTGTCATTAATTTTGTTAGGCGGAGTAGGCGGGCCATTCCACAGTGCAACAGTTGCGGTG
>CAUDIU010000019.1 GCA_958449715.1 uncultured Clostridium sp.
AACTTTAATGTAATAGTTTATAAAATTAAAAAAAAAGCCCAAGAATGTCTAAAATAAAAGGAAAATTGATTTTTACATTTTGTTACATTTTTTGTGATTGCTAATATGTAAAATTTTTAATTTTGTGTTACGATAATCATTGTAATTACAGTATTTAAAACATAGGAGATAGAACAATAGCTACTAACGATAATCGAAACAACAAAAATCAACCAATAATGAATGAAAGAATTCGTGCAAAAGAAGTAAGATTAATTGATCAAAATGGAGATAATCAAGGGGTAGTACCAACATTAAAAGCTTTACAAATGGCTTATGATGAAGATTTAGATTTAGTATTAATTAACCCTAATCAAGATCCACCAGTAGCTAAAATATTAGACTATGGTAAATATAAATACGAACTTGAAAAAAGAGCAAAAGAAGCTAAGAAAAAGCAACATACAGTAGATGTAAAAGAAATAAAAATCCGTTATAAAATAGATACTCATGACTATCAAGTGAGAATTAAGAGTATTGAAAAGTTTATTGCTCAAGGTAATAAAGTTAAAATCGTTGTCATGCTCCGTGGCCGTGAAATGCAACATTCAAATTTAGCTTTTGATTTGGCAAATAAGTTTGTTAAAGATTTAGAAAACATGCCTGTAGTAATTGAGAAAAAACCTCAATTAGAAGGACGTAATGTCACATTATATATAGCTCCACAGAATTCTTAAAAAAAGTTCTTGACTGAAATTTTTCAGCCAGTATAATAAAAAACGTGGCAATTAAATATTTATCACCATTTACTCCAAAAGAATATTTTGTTGCCCGCGAAATAAAAATAATAAATTTGACAATAAAATAAAAATATGCCGCAATAGCTCAGTTGGTAGAGCAAGGGACTGAAAATCCCTGTGTCCTTGGTTCAATTCCGAGTTGCGGCATATTTTTTTAGTCTGAATTAGCTGAAAATAAAATTCCTGAACTGTTTGTTCTTTTAAATATGATATTGTTGAAAATTTTTCAAATTTTTAAGTTTAGGTGGACTAACAAAAAAAATTATGTTTGTTTTTAGTAAGTATATAAAATTAGCAATCCAAGTGTAAAATAGTGAGCAGGCAAAAGTAGATCTTTGTTACTTTCTCCTTAACTTTTCTAGCTATGCTTGTCTACATTGTATAATAGGTTATTTAAAAAGAAATGAAAATAATAAATCTATATCGAAAAATTTATCAACCACATCAATTAAGCAATAAATATAAAAAAGTAGATGATTACTTACTAAGAGGCCCCCATCCTGGAATTTCTGATTTATTAGAACTCAAAAATGCAGGAGTTACACAAATATATGATTTTAGGCACAAAAGTGTAAGAGGGTTTAAATTTATTGAAAAATTTGCTTGTAAAGAGCTTGGAATTAATTATATTAGATATCCATTTAGTTATCTTAATGGAGAATATCCTACTGTAAATGAGTTTGAAAGAATTGCTCAAGATGTTAAGTTAACAGGTCAAAATGGAGGCAAAACTTTATTTCATTGCAATTCTGGAAGTCATAGAACTGCTCATATGGCTGCATACTATGACTTAACAAAAGGTGAAAATATTGATGTTGTATTTAATAAACTAGGTGTTATTAAATATTCTGAAAAAATTGAAGAAGTAGTAGATAATCATTTCTATAGACAAAACTTTTTTAATAGAAAAGCAACAAATGAAAAAACTTTAAACCCTTTAAAATATTTAAGGAATAGGTTTAATAACAGAGTAAAACAAGCTACAGAAAATGCTCATGCATCTTTTATTGCAATAGTAACAAGATATAAAAATTGGTAAGTATATTTGGGGTTTGTTTTTTTTAACGCTTAAATTAATTGTTAATATGCATTTATACTGACAGAAAAGTCCTATTAAAGTCTGTAAATGTCTAAAAATGATTTTTATTTGATTTATAGAGTGTTATTTTTTATCCATTCCAGATAATTATTATTTCCATTTTTTATTTCAATGCTTATAATTTCTGGTATTTCATACGGGTGCAGTTTAGTTATTTTTTCTTTTACTTGTTCAAATAGAGATTGTTTGGTTTTTATAACCATTAGGTATTCTTCATCTTTTACTATTTTATTTTGCCAGGTATAAATAGATGCGATTTTTGGAATAATATTAACACAAGCTGCAAGTTTTTCTTTAACTAAAAATGTCGAAATTGTTTCTGCACTGTCAATACTATTTGTGTTACATAAAATTATTATATAGTTCATAGTTTTATTATTTTAGTAGATTTTAAGCTTTTTGTAAATATATATTTATGTTATAAATATAATATTGGATATAAAGAGGGTTATTTATGTTAGAACCGTTACTATCAATATGTATTCCAACATATAATAGAGCTTGTTATTTATGGCGAACTTTGAATAGTATAACTTCTCAAAAATCATTTCTTTTTTCTGATTCTATTGAAATTGTTATATCTGATAACTGTTCTACAGATGCAACAGAAGAAGTTTGTATGGAGTTTGTAAAAAAATATCCAAATAAAATCCGTTATATTAAACGTAGTGAATTTATTAGCGGTGATGACAATTTTGCTTTTATAATAAAGCAGGCTAAAGGTAAATTTGTTAAGCTTCATAATGATACTTGTTATGTTTTAGAAAATTCACTTGATAAAATTCTTCAAGATGTTATTTCTGCAGAAAATTTCGGTTGTGATGCTTGTTTTTTTGCTAATTCAGCAGCTAAAAGTACAGGGGTCTTTAATTCTTTTGATGAGTTTTTAAAAAGTGTTTCTTTTTATATAACTTGGATTGCGTCTCATTGTTATAAAAAAGAATTTTTAGACCAATTAGAAGATATTAATCGTTATTCTTCGTTTAAATTTGTGCAAGTTGATCTTGTGGGAAGATTATTTGAAGCCGGACGAAAAATTTATGTCTCAAATAATCCTTATTTTGCAACTATATATGTTGAAAATAAAGGTGGGTATAATATAGCAGAAGTTTTTGGCTATAATTATTTTTATATATTGCAATTATATAAAAATAAGGGATTAATATCCAAAAAAGTATTCGCCGAAAATAAATTTAATACTTTATTTCAACATATTATTCCCTTTTACTTTGATATAAAAAAAGAGTATAACTTTTCTAAAGGTTCTTATTTTAAGTATATGAAATATTATTGGTTTGAACCTTATTTTTATTTTTCTTTTCTTAAAGTGTTGAAAGATTTTTTGGTGTCTTTTAAACCTAGCAATAGAAAAAATAGAATGGGAAATTTAACTCCAGAGCGTGTTTGGAGAAAACAAAATTTTGATAATTATACAAATTTGGTTATAAATGGTTCATTATATAGTAATATTACTGTGGGCAAATGTTCTTATGGAAATATAAATGCTATTTTCTCAAATAAGTCATCTGTTTCTTTAATAATAGGGAATTATGTTTCGATTGCTCCAGACGTGTTATTTATTCCGGAATCAGAACACGATTATAGTAATTTATTGACTTATCCTTTTAAAGTAATGACTTTAGGTGAAAAATATGAAGCTTTTTCTAAGGGGTCAATAATTGTTGAAGATGATGTTTGGATAGGTGCAAGATCTATTATTTTGTCAGGTGTTAGAATTGGACAAGGGGCAGTTATTGCAGCAGGAAGTGTAGTTACAAAAGATGTTGAGCCTTATTCTATTGTTGGTGGCAATCCTGCAAAATTTATAAAATATCGTTTTAATAATGAGATTATTGAAAAGTTAAAAAGCATTAATATTGGTTTGTTGACTACTGAGAATATTAAAAACAATGTTAATTTATTATATTCAAATTTAACAAGCAATAATATTGATGATATTATTGAATTACTAAAAAAATAGGATATAGGATTATGAAAGTAGTAATTTTAGCTGGTGGATTAGGGTCCAGATTGTCTGAAGAAACAGGTTTAAAACCAAAACCAATGGTAGAAATTGGTGGAAAGCCTATATTATGGCATATAATGAAAATATATTCATATTATGGGTATAACGATTTTGTTATTTTAACTGGTTATAAATCTCATGTTATTAAGGATTATTTTATTAATTATTATACAAGGTATTCTGATATAACTGTAGATATGTCTAATAATACTGTTGAGGTTCACAAAAATCGACATGAACCTTGGAAAGTTACTATGCTTTATACCGGTCAGGATACTATGACTGGTGGCAGAATAAAAAAAGCGCAAGATTACATTGGGAATGAACCATTTTTATTAACATATGGAGATGGTGTGTCTGATGTTAATATAGATGAATTAATTGAGTCTCATAAAAAATCAGGTAAAATTGTTACAATGACTGCTGTTCAATTACAAGGTCGTTTTGGTGCACTTGTTATCAAAGATAATAATATGATTACATCTTTTATGGAAAAACCAAAAGGTGAAGAAAGTTGGATCAATGGCGGATTTTTTGTTTGCGAACCAAAGGTTTTTGATTATATTAAAGATGGAGATAATACAGTTTTTGAAAGAGCTCCTTTAGAAAATCTCGCGAAAGATAATCAATTAAATGCTTATAAACATAGTGGTTTTTGGCGCCCTATGGATACTTTAAGAGATAAGAACGAATTAACAGATATGTGGTTACATGATAATGCCCCTTGGGCTATTTGGAATAAATAGTATTTAGAATGATGATATAGTTTGTTCGTTTTTAGAGAATTAAAAAACGCGGAGAAAGTTATGAATATATTATTGACAGGTGCAACTGGTTTTTTAGGTAGTCATTTATTAAGAGCAATTTTAGATAAGACGGATTATAGTATTATTTTGTTAAAGCGATCTTTTTCTGACGTTTTTAGAATTTCAGATTTATTGTCTAATGATAGAGTTATTTCTTATGATATTGATAAAATAGATTTAGAAACAATATTTGCTAATAATCGTATAGATACAATTATTCATTGTGCGACGAATTATGGTCGAAAAGTTAATTCTTGTTTTAATGTTTTAGAAACAAACTTGATGTTGCCTATTAAGTTGTTAGATTTAGCTGTAGAATATGGAGTTTCTAATTTTATTAATACAGATTCATATTTCAATAAAGAAAATATGGCTTACTCACATTTGTTAAATTATTCTTTATCTAAAAAAAGTTTATTGCTTTGGTTGAAATATTTTTCAAATAAAATAAAAATCGTGAATGTTGTTCTAGAACATATTTTTGGAGAAAATGATAATAAAGATAAATTTGTCTATCAAATGCTTGATCAAATTGCAATAAATAAGGTTAAAGTTGTAGATTTAACTTTTGGGGATCAAAAACGAGATTTTATATACGTAGAAGATGTTGTAAACGCATATATTAAAATTATTGATTATATGAATAATCATTCTTTTAGATATAGAAGTTTTGATATTGGAACAGGGGTTGCTGTATCTGTTAAGGATTTTGTTAAAGCGATCAAAGATATTTCGAATAGTAATACTGTATTAAATTTTGGAGCATTATCGTATAGGGATGATGAGATAATGTGTTCAAAAGCTGATATTATTGATTTAAAAGATATTGGTTGGGCACCTAAATATTCTTATAAAAAAGCTCTTACAAAAATGTTGGAGGAGTTTAACTAATGGTGTTATTATCAATATGTATTCCTACATATAATCGGAAAAATTTTTTGAAAGATACAATAGAAAGTATTATATCGCAACCTGAATTTTTAAATTCTAATGATGTGAATATTGTTATTTCAGATAATTCTTCTACCGATGGTACAAAAGAGCTTGTTGAAGATTATTGCAGAATATATGGTAACAAAATATTGTATTCAAGAAATGATACGAATATTGGTTTTGCAAATTTTGATAAAGTTTTATCTATTGCAAATGGAGAATTCTTAAAATTAAATAATGACACTTTATTATTAAAGCCTGGTAGTTTAGCGAAAATTTTGTATTATGTAAAAAATAATTTGAATAATAAAAATATTTTATTTTTTAGAAATTCAAAAAGTAGAAAATCTGCAGATACTTGTTTATTTGATAGTATAAATGATTTTGTTCGAGATATTTCTTATTATTCAACTTGGATTGGCTCTTTTGGTATTTGGAAAAATGATTATAATAATGTAAGTAACATTTTTAAAGAAAAAAATTATTCTGAAATTCCGCATACTTATGTATTGTTGTCTTTTTTGGAAAATCACAGGAATATACTTTGTGTAAATGAGGAATTATTTGATTCAATTTGCCCTCCTAAAAAGGGCGGAAATTATAATGTTGCTCAAGTTTTTGGATATAATTATTTAACTTTTTTAAATGAATTTAAGAGCAAAGCATTATTATCTAATAGAGTTTACAAAGATGAAAAACGTGTACTTTTAAAATTTATAAATGACTACTATTTTGATATTGATGGAAAATTTAATTTTCAAAAAAGTGGTTATTTTAGATATTTACTAAAATTTTATTGGTTTAATTTTTATTTTTACAGATATTATTTTAAAATGAGGATTTGTTCATATGTTTAATAATATATATAAAGATAAGAAAATATTTTTAACAGGACATACTGGATTTAAAGGCAGCTGGTTAGCTATTTGGTTGACGAATTTAGGAGCAAAAGTTTGTGGATATTCTTTAACTCCTAATACTAGCCCTTCTATGTTTAATTCATTAAATATAAGTAATAAAATTGATAAAAGTATTATTGGAGATATTTTAGATCCTCATTTGCTGGAAAAAGAAATACTTGCTTACAAGCCTGATATCGTATTTCATCTAGCAGCTCAACCATTAGTCAGGTTATCTTATTCTGAACCTGTGCTAACTTATAAAACTAATGTAATTGGCACATTAAATGTTTTGGAAGCAGCTAGAAAGTGTTCTACTATTAAGGCTTTTGTAAATGTTACAACAGATAAATGTTATGAAAATATAGAAGTTGAAAAGGGGTATAAAGAAGATTCTCCAATGGGTGGGTATGATATGTATTCATCTTCAAAAGGTTGTGTAGAATTAATGTCTTCATCTTACAGAAGGTCTTTCTTGCAAGATGAAGATTCTTTTGCTTTAGCAACTGCACGAGCTGGAAATGTAATTGGCGGTGGTGATTGGGCTTTGGATAGATTAGTCCCTGATTGTATTAGAGCAATAAACAATAAAGAAAAAATAGAGATAAGAAATCCTATTGCTGTACGTCCTTGGCAACATGTTTTGGAACCTTTATCTGGTTATTTATTATTAGGACAAAAATTAATTGAATCTGGGAAAAAGTATGCTGATGGGTTTAATTTTGGGCCTAATGAGAATAATGTTTTAAAAGTTTTTGAAGTTGCGCAAAAAGTTGTTGAGTTTTATGGTATGGGGGAAGTTTTAGTACATAAAAAAGATAATTTACATGAAGCAGGCCTTTTAATGTTAAATATTGATAAAGCGAAAAGGGTTCTTAATTGGTCACCAACTTATTCCTCAGAACAAGCTATAGAAAAAACTGTAGAATGGTATAAACATTTTTATAATAATGATATTGATTTATATGATTTTACAGTAGAACAGATCAGTGAATTTTCAAAAAGTGTGAAATTTTAATTAGTTAACTATTAATTCTTTGCAATATATGAAAGATTTCCCTGTTTTTAATATTAATGGTATAATTTTTATTAAGTTTATAAGAGGGATATCACATGGAACAAGAATTGCGTATTAAGGTGAAAGAAGCTGTTAAAAATTATTACGACTGTGTATATTCTAAGCCTAAAGAGTTTAATTATATTCCAGCATCTGGTAAATTGTTAGGTGTTGAAGAATTAGAAGCGATGATTGATGCTTCTCTTGATATGTGGCTAACTGCTGGAAGGTTTAATGATGAATTCGAAAAAGAATTCGCAAAATATTTAGGTGTTAAGTATGCTCTTTCCACAAATTCTGGTTCAAGTGCAAATTTATTAGCTTTGTCAGCTTTAACTTCTTATAAACTTGGTGACAGACGTCTCAAAAAAGGCGATGAAGTAATATCTGTTGCTGCCGGTTTCCCGACAACAATTAATCCTATAATTCAACAAGGTTTAATCCCTGTTTTTGTTGATTGTGAAATAGGTACGTATAACATTGATGCTGATAAAATAGAGGAAGCGATATCTAATAAGACTAAGGCAATATTTCTTGCTCATACATTAGGTAACAGTTATGATTTAGATAAAATTATAGCAATTTGTGAAAAATACAATTTATGGTTAATTGAAGATAGTTGTGATGCTTTAGGTGGCGAATTTAAAGGTAAAAAATTAGGTACTATAGGTCATATTGGAACATTTAGTTTTTACCCTGCACACCATATGACTATGGGAGAAGGCGGTGCTGTGGTTACTAATGATCCTCAATTATATAGAATAATTATGTCTTTCAGAGATTGGGGGCGTGATTGTTGGTGTAAACCAGGTAAAGATGATACTTGTAAAAAACGTTTTCAAATGCAGTTAGGTAATCTTCCATTTGGTTATGATCACAAATATACTTATTCTCATATTGGTTTTAATTTAAAAATAACTGATTGGCAGGCTGCTTTAGGTTGTTCGCAGTTGAAAAAACTTCCTCAGTTTATCGAAAAAAGGACTAAAAATGCAAAATATTTAATGTATAAATTGTCTGATTTAAAAGATTATTTAATTTTACCTGAAATAAGAGATGGGGTAAAACCTTCTTGGTTTGGTTTTTTGATTTCTACAAAACCTCCGATTTCAAAGCAAAAATTAGTTGAATATTTGGAAAGTAATGGAGTCGGTACACGACAATTATTCGCTGGTAATATTTTACGCCAACCTATGATTGTTGAGAATGATATACAATTAAGGATTGGTAATTCCGATTTACTGAATTCAAAAAATTTGACCGAGGAACATTATAAATTGTTGCCAAATACTGATTTTATTATGAATAATACTTTTTGGGTTGGAGTATTTCCTGCATTGTCAGAAAAAGAATTGAGTAGAACTTCTGAATTAATTCATAAGTTTATTGAGGAAAATAAATAGTGAATATATTGTTAACTGGCTCTGGAGGCTTTATAGGTTTAAATTTAAAGGAGTATTTAAAAGCAAAGTATACTCTTTTTTGTCCTAGAAGTTATGAGTTAGATTTAACTCATTCCGATGCAGTTAAAAGCTATTTTCAAAATCATAATATAGATTTAATAATTCATTGTGCATCTATAGGTGGAGCAAGAGGACAAGATGATCCAGAGACAACTATTGATGCAAATTTGTCTATGTTAAATAATCTTATATTATATCGTCGAAGTGGAGTTCGAATTATACTTTTTGGCTCTGGTGCAATGTATGATAAGTCAAAGGATTTGCATAAAGTCAAAGAGTCTGATATTGGAAAATTTATTCCTTCAGATCTTTATGGTCAGGCGAAACTAAAAATTGCAGAAGTAGTAAAAAGCTATTCTGATATTTTGTGTTTGAATATATTTGCTTGTTATGGTTATAATGAAAAAACTTCTCGTTTTCCAAGTTATGCAATAAATCAAGTTATACAAGGGCAAGATATTATAATCAATCAAAATGTTATTTTTGATTATTTGTTTGTTGAAGATATGCAAAAAATTGTAGAGTATTTTATTGAAAATATTCCTAAAAATAAAATTATAAATATTACACCTACCAAAAGTGTAAGTTTACTTGAGATAGCGGAAATTGTAAAAGAAATTTCAGAAAGTGGTTGTAATATTGAAATTCAAAATCCTGTTATGAATAATGAGTATACAGGAGATAATTCTATTTTATTGAAAGAGATTCCTGATTTAATTTTTACTTCTATGAAAGAAGGTCTTTTAAAATTGTATAATTATTTAAATATAAGGTTGTAGGTATATATAATGGCAAAAATAAAACTTTCAGATTATATTGCAAAACGATTAAAAGAGGTATATGGTATAAATTATTTATTTATGGTATCTGGTGGCGGGGCTATGCATTTAAATAACAGCTTTGGAAAATATATGAAATATATTTGTAATCACCATGAACAAGCTTGTGCCTTTGCTGCTGAAGGTGCAGCTAGGATTAATCAAAAACTTGCTGTTGTAAATGTTACGACTGGCCCTGGCGGTTTAAATTGTTTAAACGGAGTGTTTGGACAATGGACAGATTCTGTTCCAGTGTTATATGTTTCTGGGCAAGTAAAATATTCTACAACTATGGCTTCTTGTAAAAAAATTCCATTAAGACAATTAGGTGATCAAGAAGTTGATATTATTTCTGTTGTTTCTCCACTTACGAAGTATGCTCGAATGATCACTGAACCAAATGAGATAAAATATCACCTTGATAGAGCAATATATGAGGCTACAAATGGAAGAAAGGGGCCTGTATGGTTAGATATCCCAATCAATATTCAATCAACTTATATTGATGAAGGAGAACTTAAAGAGTTTGAGCCTCCAAAGGTAGATATAGCTGATTTAAAAGTTGATGTTGTAATTAACAAATTAAAATCTGCCAAAAGACCTTTGATTGTTGCCGGGCATGGTATTAGGTTAGCAGGGATGCAAAATGAATTTTATAATTTTATTACCAATACAGATATTCCTGTTGTAACTACTTTTAATGGTGTTGATTTAATTCCAACTGATCATAAAAATTTTTGTGGAAGAATTGGTACAGTAGGTCAAAGAGCAGGTAATTTTACAATCCAAAATGCTGATTTTATATTATTTCTAGGTACAAGAAATAATATAAGACAAATAAGCTATAATTGGGAAAATTTCGCAAAAAATGCCTATAAAATAGTTGTTGATATTGATGAAGCAGAACTTGAAAAACCTACTATTTTGCCAAATTTAAAAATCTGTGCAGATTTAAAAGATTTTATCCCTAGATTTATAGAGAATTTCCCTAAGCTTCAATTGAAAGATTGGTTAAATTCTTGCAAAAATTTATTAAAAAAATATTCTTTTGAAAATATAAAAGAATATAAATCTAGTGATAAGAATATAAATGTTTATGATTTTATTCATCAATTATCTCAATGTATGAAGCGTGGAGATATTTTAGTTGCAGCAAATGGTTCTGCTTGTGTATGTTCACACCAAACTTTTATTATTAAAGATAATCAAAGAGTTTTTTGGAATTCTGGAGATGCTTCTATGGGATATGCTTTGCCTGCTGCTATTGGCGCTTCTTGTGAGGCTAAAGATAGGGACATAATTTGTTTGTGTGGTGATGGATCTATTATGATGAATATTCAGGAATTGCAAACAATTATTTATAATAAGTTACCGTTAAAGATATTTGTTATAAATAATTCCGGTTATTCTTCTATTCGTCAAACTCAAAGAAACTTTTTTGATGGACATATGACAGGTTCTGGTATTGATAGTGGGGTAAGTGTTCCTGATTTTTGTAAGTTAGCTAATGGTTTTGGAATTAAATCCGTAAAAATTTCTTCAGTAGAGGAAATGGATAATAAAATTAAAGATGTATTAGCGTATAATGAACCAATAATTTGTGAAGTTATGGTAGAAAAGGAGTATGCTTTTTTACCTAAATTATCTGCACGAAAGTTAGAGGATGGTACTATGATTTCTCCTTCATTGGAGGATATGTATCCTTTTTTAAGTAGAGAAGAATTTTATAGTAATATTATTCAATAATATTTGTTTGGGAATATTTGTATCCGGTTTCATTTAATATTATATTGTATAATTCTTCATTATTTTCTTTAATGTATTTCAAGGAATCTTCGATTGGTTCTTTCAAATCAATTTGGTTATTGAATGCTTTTACTTTTATTAGAGGATAATTGTATTCTTTCATTAGAGTGAGAGGATAACATGTTTTATTTTGTTCTGGTGAAAAATCTTTTATTATTTTAGGAACTAGAGTTGCTGATTTAAAATTTTGTTTTTCTAAATAATCTGTAAATGTGCATTCATATTTTTTTATTACATCTATTATGTTCTTCTGTTTTCGAATTTTATTGATATATTTGTCAAATGATTTATGGTTAAAAACATTCTTTTTAAATACGTAGAAGAATGATTGAATATGATTTTTTACAGTAGTATCAGAAGACAAGCCCCAAAAATCACATTCTTTTTTATCCATAATATTAAATATAATTTTTAAGTTATTAATTGGTCCATAACAACTGTCATTACATAATATTAATTCATTTATTCCATCTAATAGGTTGTATTTCTTGGCAAGATTAAATCCAAATTTATAAGAACCAAAGTCATACTCATTGTGTCTTAAACATTGTGCTACTGTTATATATTTTTCAATTTTCTTTAATTCTGATTCTATAACAGGATTATCTGTTACAAATATAATCCCGTCAGTTATTTCTTTTAAATTTTTGATGTAATATACAACAGAATCTTTTATTTTTCCGTCTTTATTAAAACTTGCAAATATAGCAAGTCGTTTGTGAGTTATAGGAATGTTATTATTAAAATATATATTTGTAATATCTTTGCATTTGTTGTTAAAAGAGAACTTTTTAGGTTTTGGAATTTTGTAAAAATTAATGCCTAAAAATCTAATACGTTTGCTTTTTATGCCAAAATACATAATATTATTAAGTGAAAATATTTGTTCTAGAATCTTTTTAAGGTATTTATCATAAAAAGTTTTTAATATCATCATATCCTCATTATTTTAAATATTTATTTAGGTTGATTTTGATTCCTAAAATACATATGTATGCTTCTTGTCTTTTTTTATGTATATGAATATCAATAAAAAATTTTCGAATAGATTTGTATTTAACTTTTAAATTCATTAATATTTTTGCAAGTTTTGTAGAACGTTCTTTAGATATAAAATAAAGAGCTGTATCTTTTTTATTTTTTATGTTTGATAAAATAAATGTTATTAAATTATAGGCTGGCGCACATTCTTTATTGAGATTTTCTTTCCCAATATCAGAATATGGTATACTTCCTAAAATATCTGCTGTTTCTTTATCAATATTATTCATTATGTAGTTGTAATATTGATAATAAAAATCAGTATTGTTTATATGAATGTTAAGTTGTTTTTCTATTGCAATAATTGTCTCTGTAAAATCTATAATTCCTTTTATATATTCATTGTATCCCCAGTTAATTAGTTTTTGAGGGTTTACATTTTCTGTGATTGGTATAATTTGACCATTTTCATCTTTGTATCCCAGAGTTTGTCCATTTGTGTTTCTGCATAATAATTCAAGCCAAAAATGTTTATACTTTGGAGTGCACATGAAGATTTTTTTCATAGAATCTGGGTATTCTGATAGTTTTGTATCAGTGCAAAAATAAAACGTTTTAATTGGACAATTGCTGAATAATAAAATTATACTTTTTAGAATATCTTGAGTTCTTCCTGTACCATTAATATCTACAAAAGCAAAATTCTGTTTTGAAAAATCTATTTCTTGTTGTAAATATTTAATTATTAAATTTGTTTTATTTTCATTTTTCCTGATTATTAGATCTTTAAATTCTTGATTATTAACTAATTTATTAAATAGTTCTTTCCTTTGTTTACTTTTTAGAACTTTGTTATTATCGAAAAGATTTGTATATTTATAAAGTTCTTCTGTTGTAATATCAAATCTTTCTTTTAAAAATTTCCCAGAGAATTTATAAAAATATTCGTTGAATATTGATGTAATAAATTTATCTATAGTTATTTTATTTGGAATTCTCCAGGCTTTTCTAGAACCGTATATATAGTGATTTTTTATATTTAATTTTTTTTCTTTTACGATTATATCAGCTATTAGTTTTGGGATATAGCCATCTCTTGCAATAAAGTATAAATTTTCAATATTTTCTTTTTGGCAATTTTCAATTATCCAATTTACATAAGAATATAAGATTGGTCCTGCAAATGATGCCCCAAAATTGTATTTAATATTTTTTTGAGAATTAAAAAGTCTTAGATTTTTAGCGGTACCAACTATATATTCAGTAGAAAGATTATTTTCTTTTAATGCAGTATCTTCATATTCTTTTAATTTTTCATACGGGTATAATGTTGCATTTATGTTATTTTTTTTTGCTGTTCCATAATCTGCTAATTGGCTATCCCCAATGTGTTGCCATTTTTCTGGTTTGTATTGCTCTTTTATTAATTTATACAAATCCCCTTTTCGTTTTGTTTTTTTGTATTCTGAAGATACAAATATAGGTATGTTTTCAAATATTTGATCAATTTGTGTTAAAATTTTTCTTAACGTTTTTTCAGAATGATACATATCTGAAATAAGAATTACGTTATTATCATTTAATAAATTTTTTAATATTTTTATATTTTCTTTTATGGGGATTAGGTTTTTATTTTCGCATTCAATTTCAAAATTTTTTAAATATTCTGTTTCATTATCTGTTAAAGAATAATTTATTTGTATCCTATTATAAATGTCCTCAAGAGTTATGTCTTGAAAATTCCTAGATAATGATAGTTGTTCTCTAACAAATGCTTCTGTTTCTATTCTAATTTTTTTGAAATTACTTTTTAAAAATTCAGGATAATTTGGGTTATTTTTTAATAATTCTTGCATTACTAAAAATATCCCTGATGGGGTAGCAGTTTTTCTTGTAACAAGAGTATCAAAAATATCAAAAGAATATAATGTTTTTACTTTTTTATCTTCTTTTAAAAGTTCCATTTATATAACCTCTTTGCCAAATATGGTAAGATTTAATTTCCCATTTCTAAAGTGTATTGAGAGTATATTTTTTCTAAACTGGTTAAATTTACGTCTTTTTTCTATAGATTTAAGAACTTTAATATATTTTTCAGGATTGTTGATTAATGTCATAAATTCATTTTTATTAATTTTTTTGAAAAATTCATTTCCAAGTAATCCTGTGTTATATTCTTCTTTGAAATGATCCGAAAATACTTTTACAAATTCTGGTTTGACAGAATCATCAATCCTTAGAACAGAGCTAACATAACCATTGTAGCGGTTAATTTCTTCTTGGACTTTAAATTCAAATTTTAAATCAGGGTATTCTTCCAAGAATCTGTCGATTTCTTCATATTCATCACATACGCAGTATACTTTTGTTTTGCTTTTAACAGATGAATTCATATTATCTTGTCTGTAATATAAATATGCTTTATCTGTTAAGATTACTTTTTCAGCTAATGCAAAAACTTTGAATGAAAAAGCAAGGTCTTGATAACTTGCACCAGGTGTTTCTAAAAATCTTATATTATATTTATTTAGAAATTCTTTTTTATAAATAGCACTCCAAACTGAAGGATTTATGCGTAATAGACTTTTATCTTGTTTGGAATTTGTTAATTTTAGAGTTTTTGCAGATGAAATTCTGTTGTTTTTTCTTGCAAATTTATTTTTGGACCAATAATTGTACCAATCTCCTTTTACAATATCAGCATCGTATTCTTTTGCTAATTTGTATAGATCTTCAAACATATTTTTATCAGCGAAGTCATCAGATTCGATTATCCCTATATATTCTCCACTCGCAGCATTAAGTCCCATATTCATTGTATGTCCGTAACCGGAATTTGATTTATTAATGACAATTATTCTTGAATCTTTTTTTGCATAATTATTTAATATTTCAAGAGATGAATCTGTTGATCCGTCATTAACACAAATGATTTCAATATCTTCCAGTGTTTGATTTATGATACTGTCAATGCATTCTTTTAGGTATTTTTCAACGTTGTATACAGGAACTACTACACTGATTTTTGCCATTATAATTTTATCTCCTCAAATAAATTTATAGCTCTTTCTATTGCTTTATCCATATCATAGTATTTATAATCACCTAATCTGCCAAGGAAATGTACATTGTTTGGTGTTTCTTTTAAATATTGTTCATAGATTGAAGTATTTTCATTATTTACAATTGGATAATATCTTTCATTTTCACCATTTTTAAAAGGTTCTGAATATTCTTTTGCAATTACTGTTTTTTCTGATTTGTCGTTAAGATAATATTTGTACTCGTGAATTCTTGTAAAGTCGTAATTACAAGGATAGTTTACAACAGCATTTGATTGATAATATTCGCAATTGTGTGTTTCAAATTTGAAATTAACGCTTCTATATGGCAATTCTCCATATTTATAGTCGAAAAACTCATCAATAGAGCCTGTACAAAATATATGATTATAACCTGTAAATGATTTATTGTATTCTGTATTTAGCTTTACTGTTATATTGGGGTGTTCTAAAATATTTTCAACCATTTTAGTGTAACCGTTAAGTGGTATACCTTGGTATTTGTCTTGGAAATATCTAGAGTCTTTACTTATATATACAGGAACTCTTGCTGTAACTGCACTATCAATTTCGTTTGGATTTTTCCCCCATTGTTTAGCTGTGTAATGAAGAAAAACTTTTTCATATACATAGTTAGATAGAATTTTTAAATCTTCATCTTTTTGTTCTTGAAACTTCAAAATAGGAACTTTTGTGTTATATTCAAATTCTTTTAAAAGTTTAGTTTCCAGTCTTTCAGCAAGACTTTTGGGAAAAACATCATAAAGAGTATTGATATTGAAAGGTATGGTTGTTTCAATTCCATCAATTACTGCAATTACTTTGTGCATATATGTATTAAAATCAGTAAATCTTTTTATAAATCTCCATACCATTTCATTATTTGTATGGAAAATATGTGAACCATATTTATGAATACAAATCCCATTTTCATCTATATAATCATAAATATTTCCGGCAATATGATTTTTCTTATCTATGATAAGAACTTCTTCTCCTTTTTCTGCTAATAAACGAGCTATTACAGCTCCAGATATCCCGCATCCTATTACTAAATTTTTATTTTTAATCATCATATACTCTCTTCAAGTCATTTTAGTATAAAAAATTAAAACAATACATTCATCATAAAGAATTATTAAGCTTTTTAACCTATTTATAGACTTTTAGGTAATAAAAAACATACAAGTAAATTTACTTGTATGTTTTTTATTAATTCTTTTGTATTAGTAATTCATTTTCCAATTATTTTCTTCTGCTAATAGGTCATAGCAACCATCTCCGAAATTACTTGTTGTACAAGAATCTTCATTACCTGTTCCGGTAATTTCTCCATTACTATTAACCATAAAAACAAACATATCTCTACCACCAATATTTGGTCCGTCTTGTCCGTTAACGTCAACATTTACTTTTACAGAAGATCCACTTTTGGTCATACATACAACAGCAGAACTTGCTAAAACATATGAGTTTCCTGCACAAGTAAATGCTGTAGCTGTTCCATTACTTTTGATGTTATAATAATTTTCACTGGCAAAACATTTATTTGTTTCATCTTTTGAGCAAGTTTTAATGGTTTTAAGTTTATTTGTTACAAATGAATCTAAATTTGCATAACCAGTTGTTGCTGAAAATTTTGATTTCCCTTCTTCTGTAATCAGCATATCAACTGCGTTTTCAATATCGCTTACGGTCTTTCTTAATTGTAAAGACAATGCTTTTGTCTGATAGCTGTTAAGTAAAGTTGGTACTGTTAATGCAGAAATAACACCAATTATAGCCATTGCTACCAGAATTTCTGATAAAGTAAATGCAAATTTTTTATTCATTATCAATCCTTTCTAAATTAGTAATTCATTTGCCAATTGTTATTTAAAAGTTTTCCAAAACAGCCTTCTCCTATTGTAGAAGCTAGACAAGAATTATTAAATAAAGTATTTCTTTCAGCTTCAGCTGTTCCATTTTTAATTTTATCAGGGGTAATATCTTTTTCATCTATACTATAATCATCATAAATGTAGAATGTAAACATATCTCTACCACCAATATTTGGTCCATCTGGTCCATTGACATCTACATGTACTTTTGCAGGATTTCCGCCATCTGCTGGGATTAAGCACATTGCTGTTCCACTTTTCAAAATAACATTATATCCATCATTACAGGTAAATGCTTGTGTTGATGTTCCATTAATATTTGAATATGAAGCTGCGAAACAAGGTTGAGCTGTTGTTTCACAGTCTTTTAATATGTTATAATATGGCTTATTATTGGCATCTCCAATAAAAAATTTTCCTGCAGTATTTGCAACTGTTCTACCTTGTAAGCTTAGTAAAGATTGATAAAATGTTTTATTGTATTGTTCAGTGTGAAGAATAGTCAAATTTTGACCAAGTTCTAAATAAGTTTTTTGTAATAAGGTTACCATAGATTGCCTTTGGTAACTTGTAACAAGGTTAGGTACAGTCAATGCAGCTATGATACCAATTATAGACATTGCTATTAATAATTCTGATAGTGAAAACCCTATAAATCTTTTATTTTTCATAAACTCAGTCTGCTTTCTTATTTATATATAATTATAACCTTTTTCCCACATAATGTCAATTGTTTGAATGCTTAAACCTCTATAAACAGCCTTTGACCGACTATATTTTGTTTCCCATTATAATAACCAGCAAAATATCCTCCTCTTACAGGATTATTTTTTGCGTAATTGTTTAAATTGTTCCCATTGTAGTTTACAAATGGATTGTTACTATAAGGATTTGTTGACTTTACCGGTACAGTTACTTGAGTTGTTTGCGGTACAAACATTTGTGATAATAAATTTACAATACCTGCCATACTTACCAATACCTCACTTCTTTAATAAGATTAATTATTTTTTTTTATTTGTCATAATTATATCACAATTTTTGTAAGTTTCTTAATATTTTTTAATAATATCCTGTATATGGTTTAGAATTTTTTGTAATATAATACGAATATGGAAAAAAGAAAAAAAATATTAATTGTGGGCAATTCTGCAAAAGAATTTGCATTAGTAAAAAAGTTTAAAAATTATGATTGTGATGTATTTGTAGCTCCTGGTAATTCAATGATTCAAGAAATTGCAGAATGTATTGATATTAGAGAGGACAAAGTTCAAGAGTTACTCGAGTTTGTTTTAGAAAATGCTATTGATCTTACTATTGTAACTTCTGAAATTGCTGTTAAAAATGATATTTCTGGACTTTTTCAAGCAAATTCACAATTAATATTTGCTCCTACTGCTCAGAGTTCAACTTTTGCAATAAGTCGTTCTATAGGCAAGAAATTTTTATATAAATTGAGAATTCCAACACCTCGATTTGCGATTTTTGATAAATTGCAAATGGCTGTAGATTATCTAAAAAGTGCACCTATGCCTCAAGTTATAAGAACAGATGAAACATCTATGTCTGCAGATAGGTTAGTTTGTACATCATTTATTAATTCAAAGACTTTTGTTGAGGATTTATTTTGTAGAGATGAAAAAAAAGTTGTATTAGAAGATTATGTATATGGTCATGAATTTACTTTTTATATTGTAACTGACGGATATAGTGCATTACCAATTGCAACTGTTGCTAATTATAAGTTTATGGAAAATGGGGATGCTGGAATTTTGACATCAGGAATTGGAGCTTATACTCCTGATTATAAAGTATCGAAAGATGTTGAATTAAATATAATGCAAAATGTTGTATCTAGAGTGTTAGATTCTTTACAAAAGAAAGAAACTCCTTATCTTGGAATTTTAGGAATTGATTGTGTCCTGACTGATGATAATCAATATGTTGTATTAGATTTTAAACCATTTTTGTCAGACCATGATGCTGAAGCTGTTTTAAATTTGATAGATGAAAATTTATTAACTTTATTCGAGGCTTGTGCAGTTGGTTCATTTGCTGATGATTATGAAAAAATAGAAGTATCTGATAATTCATCTGTGTCTTGTGTGATTTCTGCAAGAAGTGAAGGTAAAATAATTAATGGATTAGATTTAGTAGAATCAGATATTTCTCATTTTGGAAATGTAAAAAATAAATATTTGGAATATGAAACTGTTAAAGGTAAATCTTTAGTTGTTACAAAAACTGCTAAAACTTTATCAAGAGCTCGTAAATTCTTATATGAAGACGTTGAATTAATAAATTTTGACGGTAAAAAATACCGAACTGATATTTGTGAGCAGGTTGAAAAATTTTAAAACTTCATTATATATGAAGATATGAAGAACTATTATTCAATTCTTGGAGTTACACCTGACAGTTCTGATGCGGAAATTAAATCTGCATACAGACGTTTGGCAAGGAAATTTCATCCTGATGTAAATCCATATGGTACAGCTCAATTTAAAGATATAACAGAAGCATATGAGGTTTTGTCAGATGCTAAAAAAAGAATGCAATATAATACAATAAACGGATTTTTTAAATCAGCTCCAAAACAAGAAAAACAACATACATCTTCAGAGAAAGCTCAAAGTGAGTATAAGAAGAATAATTTTTCACAAAATCATACAGAGCCTAAAATGTCTAAAGATGAATTTTCTAAAAAAATAAATGATATATTTGAAGAGTTTTCTAAACCTAAACCCAAAAAGGAAAGAGTATATCCAAAGCGTGGAGAAGATTTATTTGAAGATGTTACAATAACTATTAAAGAGGCTGTAAATGGTGCTGAACGTATCATTAATGTTATGCATTCTTCTGAATGTCCAAATTGTAAAGGTAGAAAGTTTATTAATGGTTCCTTATGTCATGTGTGTAAAGGTACCGGTGAAAAAGTTGAGCATAAAAAAATTACTGTAAAAATTCCTAAAAATGTGAAAAACGGCACAAAATTAAGAATTCCTCAAGAAGGTAAATGTGGACAAAATGGAGGAAGAAACGGTGATTTATATTTAAAAATTAAAATCGAACCAAATAATCGAATAACATTTGATGGTAATAATGTTATTTATAATGTTCCGATTACTCCTTTTGAGGCTGTTTTAGGCGGAAATATATCAATTCCTGTCTTTGAGGGTTCTGTTAATTTAAAAATTCCCCCAAAGACTCATTCTGGTCAAAAATTTCGCCTATCAGGTCAGGGGCTTAATCAAAATGGAAAAGTAGGCGATATGATAGTTATTGTGCATATTGAAATTTCTTGTTCTTTGTCCGATGATGAAATTAGGCTTTATGAAAAGCTTAAAAAATTGTCATCACAAAATATACGAGAGAATTTATTAAATGAATAATGTAAGAATAAAAGAAATTTTTGAATCAATCCAAGGTGAAGGACCTTATGTCGGTTATAAGCAGTTATTTGTTAGATTTTGTAATTGTAATTTAAAATGTAATTATTGCGATACAGAGTTTTCTTCTGAAAGTGATTATAAGGAATATAATCATTGTGAATTAGCTGAGGTTGTAAACTCATATAAATCTGTTCATTCTGTTTCATTAACGGGTGGAGAACCTCTTTTGGCTGCAGATTTCTTGAAGGAATTTTTGCCTTTAGTAAATAAGAAAATTTATTTAGAGACAAATGCTACTTTGGCTGATAAGTTGTTAATCGTAAAGCCTTTTATTGATATTGTATCTGCAGATATTAAGTTAGAGAGTGCTACTGGAATTAAAGATTCTTATAAATTCCATGACAAATTTTTTGAAAACTGTAATGGGATTGAAACTTTTGCAAAGATTGTTTTTAATAAAAATATTACAGATGACGAAATTCAAAATAGTTGTAATTTAGCAAAAAAATATGGAATAGAACTTATTTTACAACCGGAAATGGTTCAAGATAAAATGACTGTATCATCTGAGTTTGCGGCTTCAATTCTTGATAAATTCTTAGATAGATATGAAAAAGTGAGATTAATACCGCAGGTTCATAAATTCTTAGATGTCAGATAGGCTTTTTTATAGTATAGTATTATTAAGAAGAAGTATTAGTAAAGAGGTTTAGTATGTCTGTAAAAAGAGTTTTACAATATGGAGAAAAAAGTTTAAGAGAACCTTCAAAGGAAGTTCATAAAGTATCTAAAAAAATCCAAGAGCTTGTTCAAGACTTATTAGATACAATGTATGCTAAAAATGGTGTAGGTATGGCTGCACCTCAAATTGGTGTTAATTATAGAGTCTTTGTAATTGATGTTTCAAAAAATGATGAACCTTTGAATCCAATTGTATTTATTAATCCTAAAATTATTAAAAAATCTGGAGCAGTTGTTGCTCAAGAAGGTTGTATAAGTTTTCCGGAAGCATATACAGATGTTAAACGTTATGATTATGTGATGGTGAAAGCTCTTGACAGGCATGGACGTCCATTTGTTATGGAAGCAAAAGATGGTTGCCTGCTTGCTCGTGCAATTCAGCATGAAAATGACCATTTGGACGGTATTTTATTTATTGATCATTGCGTAAATCGTTTTGAAACAGATGATATTTTAGCAAAACATAATTTACCACCTGTTGATGCTGATAAATTGATTAGTGAGCCAGAAATTGATAAGGAATTGGAAAACAAGAAAAATGATTAATATAGTTTTTTTCGGTACGCCTGCTATTGCGTTAAAATCTCTCGAATATCTTTATAATTCAGATAAAATTAATGTTTTAGCTGTTGTAACTCAACCTGACAAACCTGCTGGAAGAGGACATAAATTATCAATGTCGCCGATAAAACAATTTGCTTTAGAAAAAAACTTACCTGTGTTTCAGCCTAAATCAATTAGAAAAGAACCGGATATTCAAGATGAAATAAAGAAATTAAATCCTGATTTCTTTGTAACATTTGCATTTGGGCAGATTTTATCTCAAGATGTTTTGGATATCCCTAAATACGAAACAATAAATCTTCATGCGTCTTTGCTTCCAAAATATAGAGGGGCAAATCCGATTCAAAGGGCAATAATTAATGGGGATAAAGAAACCGGTATTTGTACTATGATTACTGAATTAGGACTTGATTGCGGAGATGTATGTTTAAGAGAGGTAATACAAATTCCTGATAATATGACTTGCGTTGATTTATTTGGGCAAATAAGTGATAAATCTCCTGAACTTATTGAAAAAACTTTAATTGGTTTGGTTGATAAGTCTATTGAACCTCAAAAGCAATCTGAAGAAGGAGTTTGCATGGCAAATAAATTGACTAAGGAAGAAACTCTTATTGATTGGTCTAGGTCAGCTCAAGATATTCATAATTTAGTTAGAGGTATTTATAAATTTCCGTCTGCATATTTTATTCATAATGATAAAATTATTAAGGTTCTAGAAACTCAAGTTGTGAAAGAATCTGGAGCTTGCGGAGAATTTGTTAAAATATCAAAAGATGGTATTTTAGTAGGTTGTGGTAAGGATTGCCTTTTACTTGTAAAAGTTAAACCTGAAGGAAAAGGCGAAATGCTTGCAAGAGATTGGGCTAATGGGTTAAAAAAATGATTACAAAAGGTATAAGAGGTGCGATTACAGTTGAAGAAAATTCCTGTGATGCAATAAAAAATGCTACACTCGAACTTTTAAATGCTATGATTAGTGCGAATCATATTGAAGAATCAATGATTTCTCATGTTATTTTTACTCTAACGAATGATTTAAATGCTGCTTTCCCTGCAAAATTTGCAAGACTTGACATTGGGTGGAAAAATGCAGCAATGATGTGTTTTCATGAATTAGATGTTCCAAATGCTTTGCCAAAATGCTTAAGAGTATTAATTGTTCTTAATTGTGATGAAAAATTTATACCACAATTTGTTTATCTTAAAGATGCATCTATTTTAAGATAATTTGATTCTTCAAATTAATCTAATTTTGTAATTTCACTCATTGCTGGATCAAGAAGTCTTCTGCCAATATTGGGAAATTCAATTGAGCATAGCATTTTGTTTCCATATTTTATCATTTTCTCAACTATACCTTCTCCATATTTTGGAGTTGATACTCTATCTCCAGGTTCTAATTTTTGATTTTCTTTTGGTTCCATATCTTCTGTTTCATATATTGGCACGACTGGTGTTTGTTGAATATTATTAATATCTTGAAATTCTTCTAGCTGAACATTTGTATCATCTATTGCTAAATCATCGATTAGATTTAAATCATCTTCAGTTAACTCAT
>CAUDIU010000020.1 GCA_958449715.1 uncultured Clostridium sp.
GGATTAATTTTGACAATTTGGTGTATTTTTTTGCTTAATTCTTCAAAGTCATCTAGAGTAACATTAATATTTCCTGCATTTGCAATTGCAAGGATATGTAAGAATGTATTTGTAGAACCGCCAAGAGCTAAGTCTGCAGTGATAGCGTTTCTAAGACTTTCTCTAGTTATTATATCAGATGGTTTTAAATCTTGTTTTATGAGCTCAACAATTTGCATTCCGCTTTCAAAAGCTATACGGCGCTTTTTTGAAGATACTGCAGATGCTGAGGCACAATATGGTAAGCTCATTCCCATTACTTCTGTAAGGCAAGCCATTGTATTTGCTGTGTACATTCCCTGACATGCACCTGCTGATGGACAAGATTCTTCTTCTAGTGCTAGAAGTTCTTCTTCAGAAATTTCTCCTTTGCGGAATTTTCCGACAGCTTCAAATGAACCTGTTACCATTGTTAATTTATGATGGCTTCTGCACTCTCCATCAAGCATAGGACCTGCTGTTACAATAAGTGCAGGAATATTTAATCTTAAAGCCCCGATTAACATCCCGGGAGTAATTTTATCGCAGTTAGATAAAAGGACAATTCCGTCTAATTGATGAGCTGCAGCAACACTTTCAACGCAATCCGCAATTAGATCTCTTGACGGTAGAGAATATCTCATTCCGCTGTGTCCCATTGCAATTCCGTCACAGATTGCTGGTACTCCGAAAATAAATGATTGCCCGCCAGCACTATGAATTCCTTTTTCTATTTGACGTTCTAAATCTCTCATTCCAATATGTCCGGGAACTAAATCAGAAAAAGAGCTTGCTATACCTATGAAAGGTGCTTTCATATTTTTTTTGCTAACTCCAGTTGCCATTAAAAGTCCGCGATGTGGAGTTCTTGCTATACCTTTTTTTATGTTATCACTTTTCATTTTTTTGAATCCTTTTGATATTCCAATCATTATCCCATTCAATAAAACCTTCTATATCTATGTTGTGATAGTTGTATGGATTATTGATATATTCAGGATTAAATAAATTAACTTTTGCAAGTCTTTTTATTATGTCAGGGATAAGAGTTGTGCTGCCTGCAATTGTGCCTTCTTTAGAAGTCGCTTTTATTCCGTCATAATAAACTTTTTCATCTGCAAATATCATTTCTTTTAAGTTACTTTTTGTAATAGGCAGACTGTCACTTATTAATAGAATTTTATCTTGGGGTTTGGTTTTAAATACAAGTTTTAAAGCGTCATCTGATACATGAATTCCGTCTGCAATTATTTCTGTATAAATATTATCATTAATAAGTGCAGAAAGAGTTGTAGATGATCCTCTGTGAGCAATTCCTGACATTGCGTTAAAAAGATGTGTTGCTCCTGTACATTTTGATAAATTCCCGCCAGTACAATGTCCTGCTTGGATTTTAATATTTTTATCAGACAAATAATCCAATAAACCTTCATCAAGCTCAGGTGCTAGTGTGATGATTTTTATAAAGTCATCTTCTATAAGTTTGTAATTTTCCGGTGTAAGTTTTAGGAAATGTTCAGGATTGTGAATTCCCTTTTTTTCAGGGTTAAGAAAAATTCCTTCCAGATGTATTCCTAAAATTTTAGCCATATCAGATGTTTGTTTTTTTGAGGCTTCTTTTATTATAGAAATTGCACGCTTAGTATTCTCTACGTTGTCAGTTACAATTGTAGGGAATATTCCGCCTATACCATATTTTAAAATTTCTCTTGATAAATATAAAACGTCGTCTATTGATGCTTTATTAAAATCAATTCCAAAACATCCATGAAAATGTTGTTCAATTAATAAGTTTGTTTTCATATCTTAATTATACACCAATAAGTTGAAATAGAGCTAAAAATATGTTAATCTAATTTTATCTATTAAGAAAGGAGCTAGTTATGAAAAGATTTCAAGCATATCAGACACAAAAATCTTTTAAGAGCAATCAATCTTTTGTTGAAGTGTCTACCTTAGCAGTCGGGGGGGGGGCAATTTAGAGCTTATCCCACAAGTTTTTAGGAGGTTATTTAAAAATTTTGTGTCGGGTCAAGCGACACGCTTGGGATTTACATTAGCAGAGGTATTGATAACTTTAGGGATAATTGGTGTTGTTGCAGCAATGACAATGCCTTCATTAATTACAAATTATCAAAAAAAACAGACTATTTCTCAATTAAAAAAATCTTATTCTGTAGTTAGTCAAGCATTAGTTTCTTCTCAAGCAGAAAATGGAAATATTGAAGAATGGAATTTAAGCAATATTGGTCAAATGAATCCTGATGATCCAAATGGGAGTTATTCTGAAACTTTAACATCTTTGTTAAATAAATATTTTTTACCATATTTTGATGTTGTTGAAGATTGTGGTTTAAATTGTTCTTTACAAAAAAATATAAAAAGATATGAATTGAATAGAGTTAAAGAAGCATCTTGGTGTGATAAATTTCATTATGTAATAACATTGAAGGATGGTACAATTATTGCATTTATGATGGATTCAAGTGGTGCTGGTGTTTATCAATATGTGTATATCCATGTTGATATAAATGGAAATTCTAAACCAAATATATATGGTCGTGATATTTTTACATTTATGTTAACATCTGCTACAAAAAATTTAAATATGGCAGGTAGTGGCTATTCTAGAGAAATTTTAAAGTCAAGTGGCAGAAGAGGTTGTAATAAAAATTCTTCTAGTGATGCAGGTTTTTATTGTGGAGCTTTAATCCAATATGATGGTTGGGAAATTAAAAATGATTATCCTTGGTAAAAAAAGAGAGGCTATTGCCTCTCTTTTTAAATTACGCTTACTTCAAAAACCTTTCGAGCTTCTTCTCTATCATCGAAGTGAATAGTTTTGTCTTTTAATATTTGATAATCTTCGTGGCCTTTGCCTGCAATTACAACTACATCATTATTATTTGCAATTGATTTTAATAATCCTATAGCAGTTCCTCTGTCTGGTTCTACTATAACGCTTTCAGTGTTTACTGATTTAAGTCCTGCGATTATATCTGTAATTATAGTTTGAGGGTCTTCTGATCTTGGATTATCACTTGTAATTACAATTTTATCTGCAAGTTTTTCTGCTATAGCACCCATTTTAGGACGTTTTGTTGCATCTCTGTCGCCACCGCAACCGAATAAGCATATTAATTTGCCGTCTTCAGGAGTAATTTCTCTTGCTGATTTTAATACGTTTTCTAATCCGTCAGGAGTGTGTGCATAATCTACAATTACAAGAGGTTTTTTTACAACTACTTCAAATCTGCCAGCAACTCCTTTTACGTTTTGTAACGCTTTTAAAGCTGTTTCAATATCAATTCCTATTGCAAGAGCTGCTGTGACAGCTGCTAGGACATTATATACACTGAACATACCATTCATATGAAGATTTACTTTGTGTTCTTTAGCATTTGCTACTAATGTAAATTCAGCACCGTTTAATGAGAAATTAATATTCCTTGCCATTACATCGCTTTGTTGTCTTACCCCGTATGTAAGAACTTTTACACCTTCAGGAACAACACTTATAAATCTGTCACCATACTCATCATCTGCATTTATTACTGCAAAATCGCCCTCTGTTAAATGTTCAAAAAGTAGAGCTTTTGCTTTGAAATAATTATCCATTGTAATGTGGTAATCTAAATGGTCTTGAGTGAGGTTTGTGAATACAGCACCGTTAAATCGGCAACCACCTACTCTGTTTTGTTCTAAAGCGTGTGAGCTTACTTCCATTACAACATTATCAATTTTTTCGACATCTTTAATCATTCTTAAAGTAGCTTGTAATTCTGGAGCTTGTGGTGTTGTATGTTTTGCATCTCTATATTCTCCGTTTGAAGATAATTTATAACCTAATGTTCCAATCAATGCACATTTTTCATTATTTTCTTCAAAGATTTTTTGAATTAAGTGAGTTACTGTTGTTTTCCCGTTTGTCCCAGTAATCCCGATAAGATTAATTCCTTTTGATGGACTTGAATAGAATCTATCTGCAATATCAGCAATTTTATGTCTAGTAGATGCTACTACAACTTGAGGAATTTTTGTCCCTTCAACTTTTCTTTCAACTAATAATGCCGCAGCTCCAGCTTCGATTGCATTTTGAGCAAATTCGTGTCCGTCAGTGTGCTCCCCGACTAAACATACGAAAATATCACCTTTTTTAGTTGTTTTTGAATTGTATGAAATCCCTGTAATATCAATATTTTTGAAGTTTATTAAGTCTTTGTAGTCTAAATACTCGATTAATTCATCTAATTTCATTTATATCTCCTTAGTTTTTCTTATCAGGTGTAATCTTATCTGGTTTTAAATTAAGAATTCTTGCAACTTGAGTTGTAACTTCATGGAATACCGGACCTGCAACGGTGTTACCCCAAATTGCACCAACTTTAGCACTATCAACCATAACGTATACCAGAATTTGAGGATCTGATGCCGGTAGATAACCTATTGTTGATGTGTAAGTGAATGGAGTATATCCGCTTCCGCCTTCTTTAGGTTTTCTTGAAGTTCCTGTCTTAGCTGCTACATTATATTTATCCATCTTAATTACAGATCTTCCGTTATTAACGCTTGCCGCAAGAAGTCTTGTAATAGCTTGAGCTGTTTCAGGTTGAATTACTTGTGTATGATGGATTTTATTATCATATTCTTCTTGAGAATATTTTATAATGTGTGGGGTAATCCTTACTCCGTTATTTGCAAGTGCTTGTACTGCTGAAATCATTTGGATTGCTGTAACAGATGTTCCATATCCGTACGACATTGTTGCTTGTATACCTTGATCCCAATAAGTCCAATATGGTAAAAGTCCAGAGGATTCTCCAGGTAAATCAATGCCTGTTTTAGTTCCAAATCCGAATTTTTTCAATACTCCGTAAAATTCAGCAGGGGACATTGTTTTTGCAATGTTAATTGCTCCGATATTACTTGAATGTTCAAATAAATATTCAAGAGTAATGTTTCCAGGATATGGATGTACATCATAATCGTAGTTTTTAATTTCCCATTTTCCAATAGTCGTTTTTCCTGTATCAAGTACGGTTGAATGTTCATTAATTTTTCCTAAATCCATTGCACTTGCAACAGTGATTGTTTTAAAAGTTGATCCTGGAGGGAATACATCTGTTAATGTCCAGTTTTTAAGTTGTTGTGGAGTTGCTTTTTTATAATTATTAGGGTCAAAAGTTGGATATACTGCATAAGCAAGTATTTCCCCAGTTTTTGGATTCATAACAATTACAGTTCCACGTTCAGCGTGTTTTTCTGTTACCATTTTTTCAATTTCTTTTTCGCAAACGTGCTGAATAGCAGCATCAATTGTGAGGGTAACATCTTCTCCTTTGGGGTTTGTTGTTGTTGCTACTGGATCTGTCGTAAAATCATAAATGATTTTACCGTCACGAGTCCTTTGGTATTTAACAGTGTTAATAACGTGTTCCAAACGATCTTTTGCGGTATATTCAATACCATTTGCAATATCTGCATCAAAGTTATAATAGCCTAAAACGTGAGCTGCAAGAGTGCCTTGAGGGTATTCTCTTGTGTTTTTTTTGCCTAAACTAATTTCTCTTAAATGTAATTTAGATATTTGTTTTGCAGTATTTCTGTCAATATCTTTTTTTAGAGTAATAACAGGGCCTGGCTTTTTGAGTTTTTGTAAAAGAGTATCTTTTGGCATTTTAAGCAATGGAGCGAGCATTTTCGCCAAATCTTCCGGAGAATGATCATAATCTGCAGGGTGTGCATAAACGTCTGAATATACTTTGTCTGTTGCAAGTTTTATTCCGTTTCTGTCAAAGATGTCGCCACGCATAGAGAAAATTCTTCCAACACGTTGACTCCTTGCTCTAGCTCTGTATTTGCCTACGTCAACTACCATAATGAAGAATAAATATATAATAAGCAGAGTCATAAAACCTGCAAAAAATATGTGTAAAAATGCTAAAATTTGATCAAAGGTTTTATTGCGTCGTTCAGTTTCTGTTTCCGGCTCTTTTCTTCTTAATCTTTCTCTCACAACGTACCCCTTATCGGTAAATTAAAATCGTTTATTCTATAATTTTAGCATAAGGAATAATAAAATAATTAAATATTAAATAATTTTAAGTGTGAAAATGTTCTTCGTGATATAATATTGTTATGAAAAAATTGTTTTTGTTATTAGGGTTGATAGTTTTTGGTAGTCAAGCTTTTGCATTTGATATTGTGTATCCTGCAAAAAATGATGTTATTTTAAATTCTAGTTCAACGTTTTTTATAGGTTCGTCTGATAAACCTCTAAAGATAAACGGTCAAGATGTTCCATTACATCCTACTGGAGCATTTGCTTATGTAGTAAATCTAAATAATGGCGCTAATACTTTCGTGATCCAATCAGATGAACAAAGAGAAATTTTTGTAATTACAAAGCAAGCTATAAAATCTATAAAATCAACACCATCAGTATTTTCTCCGTATAAAGAAATAAAATATGGCTTAGTGACAACTGAAAGAGCTCCTTTGCGTTCAACACCTGTTGATGCCGGAGTCAATAGAATGGCACATTTGCAAAGGAATGTGAATGTCATAATTGATGGAGAAAAAGACGGATTCTATCGAGTTGTTTTAGGTAAAGATAAATATGGGTGGATTTTAAAATCAGATGTAAAATTTACTCCTCAAGCAGATAAAAATTTGGCAACTTTGAGCGGTTATGAATATATTGATGAAGATGATTATTTTAAATTTGTTTTTCATCTGGATAAAAAAGTTCCGTTTGAAATGGTTGAAGATGAAATGTTTTTAATGAAGTTTTATAATGTCAAAGACCAGCCTGATAATGTATATTTATATGATTTTCCGTATAAAGATGCAATAAGTACTCGAAAACTTTTAGGTTATAGTGGTGAATATCAAGGAAATGATTTTATTCTAAAAATAAGAAAGCCTATAATTACAAATTCAAGACGTCCTTTGCATAATATCAGAATAACAATAGATGCTGGACATGGTGGTACGGAAAATGGAGCAATCGGTTGTCTTGGAAATAAAGAAAAAGATATAAATTTATCTATTGCAAAGTTAGTTGAAACAGAATTAAAAAAACGTGGTGCAAGAGTTATAATGACAAGATCTGCTGATAATTATGTCAGTTTGAAGGATAGAGTCGAAATTGCAAATTATGGTGATTCGGTTGTATTTTTGAGTCTTCATGGAAATGCTTTGCCAGATGGCCAAGATCCAAATAAGAACAGAGGAACAAGTATTTATTACTATTACCCACAAGCTAAGCCTCTTGCGGATAAAATAATGGATACTGTTGTGTCAGAAATCGGTGTTCCAAATGATAAAGTGCGACAAGGTAGTCTTGCTGTTGTCAGAAATACTAATGCATTAAGTTTATTAATTGAAGTTTCTTATCTTATTAATCCTGAAGATAATGCAAATTTGGTGAACCCTGAATTTCAAAAGCAATATGCAAAAGCTATAGCTGATAGTTTGGAAAGTTATTTTTCTAATTAAACTAAAAAAGGAGCTAAATTATTTAGCTCCTTTTTTTTTGAGATTTATGATTTAAATTATTTTGTTACATAATTCAAAAGGGTTCTTACACCTGCACCTGTAGCGCCTGCAATGAATTCTTTTTGAGGTTTTTCAATGTATGCAGTTCCTGCAATATCAATGTGGCACCATTTTGTATCTTTTACAAATTGTTGAAGGAATAATCCAGCTGCTGATGCTCCGCCGTTACGAGAACCTGTGTTTTTCATATCTGCGATATCAGATCTTAAGCTGTCGAAGTATTCTTTGAACATTGGTAATTGCCAGAAAGTTTCTCCTGATTCTTTTGCTGTTTCAATTACTCGGTTAATCATTTCTTCATCATTACCCATAATGCCTGATGCTACAGTGCCAAGTGCTACCATGCAAGCTCCTGTTAGGGTTGCAATATCAATTACTTCATCTACACCCAGTTCGCAAGCATAACATAGTGCATCTGCAAGTGTTAATCTGCCTTCTGCATCTGTATTATCAATTTCAATTGTTTTACCATTTTTAGCTGTTAAAATATCCCCAGGTTTGTAAGATGAGCCTGATGGCATATTTTCACAAGCTGCGATGATACCATGTACTTCCATATCAGGTTTTAATTTTGCAAGAGCTCTCATTACTCCTAATATACAAGCAGCTCCAGACATATCGTCTTTCATTGTGAGCATTGATGATGCCGGTTTAATATCAAGTCCGCCTGAGTCAAAACAAATACCTTTACCAATTAGGGCAATTTTCTTTTTGACATTTTTGCCAGTATATTTCATATGGATAAATTTAGGAGGTTGAACACTTCCTTGTCCTACTGCTAAATATGCTCCCATACCCATTCTTGCAATTTCTTCTTTATCAAATACTTTTGTCTCGATTCCTTCAAGTTCTTTTGCAATTTCTGAAAGTTTTGTAGGTGTTGCAATTTGTGCAGGTGTATTTGCAAGGTCACGAGTAAATTTCATTGCTTCTCCGAAAATTATACCTTCGTTTAGGTCATTTTCAGAAAATCTTGCAAATGTAATTTCATCAAGATGATGAGCTTTTTCTGATTTGTATTTATCATAAGCGTAATCAGCAATCATTGCGCCAATTGCTGCAGATTTGCCGTAATCTACATTTACATCAAAATCAAAAGCTGCTTTTTTCGCTTTAATTTGTTGTAATTTTTTTATTGATTTTGCAACTGCTTCTCGCATTTTATTATGATCAAATTCTTCTTTTTTACCAAAACCGATAATTAAAATTTTATCTGCAGGAATTTTTCCTAATGTGTGTAAAAGATATGTTTGACCAAATTTCCCTTCAAAGTGATCTTTATCAACAGCATATGTATTTGCTAATTCTTCAGATGTTTTTTCTCCTTCAAATTTGTTGATAACTAAAACTTCTACGGGAGTATCTTTAACGTTTTGTGAAACTTTAATTTCCATATTTTCTCTCTCCTTTTTCGCTTGTTAGTATAACACTTTTACCTCAGTTTGTAAATTATTATTAAAGCTTCTATCAAAAAATTGTTTCCCGAGTTTTATAAAAATTTGAGTAATTATGAAAATATCTGCAGTAAATAATTTTAAATATTCAAATTTGGGTTTTTATAGTTCTGTAAAAACGAAACAGTCTCCAAGTTTTTCAAGCTTAAAGCTGAAAAACGATGAAAATAACTATAGTGATACAAGTTTTTATCGAGATATGCAAACCCTTGCGAATTCTGCTTATATGTTGGAAAAAACATTTCCTAATGGTACAGATATTATAGATTTCGCTTGTTCGAATGGAGAGGAAGCAATTTCTTTGTATTCACTTTTAAATCATAAATCTAATAAATATAAAATTTATTGTTATGACACATCAGATAAAGCTGTAGAACTTGGAAGGAAAGGTGTTTATACTGTTTATTCTCCAAAATCTTTTGACTATATGCTTTTGCCTGACTATAAGTTTCCAAATGCGACAAAAAAGCAAAAAGCTTATTTAAATGATTTAAGATCTTGTTTTAATTCGATAATGGAAGAAACGAATAAACCTTCTTATGAAATTAATGATATTGCTTATATAAGTCAGCTAGAAAAATTACCTGATTATAAAATAAGATATTATAAGTTAAAAGATGAGCATAAAAATAATATTAAAATTGATAAAGGAAACATAAATAATATTGATAAATTATTGCCAAATAAAAAAGTTGGAGCTGTTTTGTTTCGGAATGCAATGTATATAGAAACAGGTAATTTATCTGCAAATGAATTTAGTTTTAGTGAAGATTTAAATATTAATAAAAAAGAAATTATTGAAAGAATTGTTGATAAAGTATATGATAAACTTTTGCCTGGAGGTCTTTTTATTTTAGGAGATGTAGAAAAAGATCATGTTTATATTGCGGATAATCATGTTAAAGAAAAAGATAAAATTTTTATAAGAGGTTACTGTACTTCTATGTATAAAAATTCTCCATTATGGGAAGCTCTTTCTAAAGACGGAAGATTTGAGCCTGTTTTATATAAAAAAGTTGATTCTCCTGTTATCTTAGAAAAAGGAGAAAAAGTTCCTACAATTTGGCGTAAAAAATAAATTTGCTACTATACAAAATATTAATCTCATGTTAATATAGTAACAGATGTAGTAGTAAATATTTTTTTGAAATATATGCAATGACGTAACATTAATTAAATAAATGGTTTCAACCCGATAGGATATATGTATCGGGAATTGCATGTATTATATAAAAAATAGAAAAGGATAAGGTATAAAACTTAATGGAATTTTTATTAATTCTAGCGGTTATTGCAGTAATAGCCTTAATCGCTGTGCTTTTTGTCCAACAGAGTAAGACAAAATCAGTGCTTTTATCCGTTGAAAAAGATAGAAAAGCATTAGAGGAGAAGGAAAAACTTCTTTTAAAAGAGGCAAAAATCAAAGCAATTGAAGAATTGCAAGATGACAGAGAAAAATTAAACGAAGAAGAACGAGAAAGAAGACAAGAACTTGCAAGACAAGAACAAAAATTAGCAAAACGCGAGGATATGCTTGAAGATAAAATTCAAGAATATACTGAAAAAGATTTGCAAGCTCAAAGAAAATTAGATGAATTATTAGAAAAAGAAGATTATTTAGCAGAAATCGTTCAAAAACAAACAACAGAGTTAGAAAGAATTTCTGGCATGTCTGCAGAAGAAGCTAAAAATATGCTTTTAGACCAACTAAAACATGATTTGGCTCAAGAACAGATGCAGTTAATTCGTGAAAATGAAGCTAAAATAAAAGAAATTTCTTTAGAAAAGTCAAAAGAAATTCTATCAACTACAATGCAAAGATGTATGATTGAACAAGTTGTAGAAACAACAGTATCAGTTGTTGCATTGCCAAACGATGAGATGAAAGGTCGCATAATTGGTCGTGAAGGACGCAACATTAGAGCATTGGAAACATTAACTGGTGTTGATTTAATTATTGATGATACACCTGAAGCTGTTGTATTATCAAGCTTTGATCCAGTAAGACGTGAAATCGCAAAATTAGCTTTAGAAAAATTGATTGTAGATGGCCGTATTCACCCAGTAAGAATTGAAGAAATGGTTGAAAAAGCTCAAGAAGAAATTGATAAGAAAATTTGGTCAGAAGGTGAAAATGCTGCTTTAGAAATGGGAGTTATGGGTCTAAATAAAGAACTCATCAAAACTCTAGGTCGTTTATACTATAGAACAAGTTATGGTCAAAATGTTTTGAAACACTCATTAGAAGTAGGTCATATCGCAGGCATGTTGGCTGCTGAAATAGGAGCTAACGAAAAAATTGCAAAACGTGCAGGGCTTTTACACGATATTGGTAAAGCTGTTGATCAGACACAAGAAGGTACTCATATTCAATTAGGTGTAGAATTAGCAGCAAGATTTGGAGAAAGACCTGAAGTTATTCATGCTATAGAAGCTCATCATGATGACGTTGTTGCAAATACAATTGAAGCAGTTCTTGTAAAAGTCGCAGATGCAATTTCTGCAGGCAGACCTGGTGCAAGACGTGATACTTTGGAAATTTATATCAAACGTTTACAAAAAATTGAAGAAATTGTAAACAGCTTTGATGGTATTAAACAATCATTTGCGGTACAAGCCGGTCGTGAAGTTAGAATTATTGTTGAATCTGAAAAATTTGACGATTTAGCTTCTCAAAAACTTGCAAGAGATGTTGCAAAACGAATAGAAGATGAACTTGATTATCCGGGACAAATCAGAGTAACTGTGGTAAGAGAATTCAGAACAACTGAAATAGCAAAATAAAATAAAAAGTTAAGATTTCAGGAAGGTAGCTTTTTCAAAAATAGCTAAACTTCCTGATCTCAAAACTTCAGGATAAATAAAATTATGTTGAAGAGTGATGATAATATATTAAAAGTTTTATTTTTTGGAGATTTGGTAGGCAGACCGGGCAGGTATGCCATAAAGGATTTTTTGGAAAAAAATAAACAAGATTATGATTTTATCATTGCTAATGTTGAAAATGCATCTCATGGATTTGGTCTAACAGAAAAGAATTATAATGAATTATCCGAATATGGTCTTAATTGTATGACTTCTGGTAATCATATTTGGGATAAAAAAGAAATTTTTAACTACATCGATAAGGCTGATAAGTTAGTCAGACCTTTTAATTATCCGGGAAACACTCCGGGATTTGGAAGTCGTATTTTTGATCTTCCTAATGGTATAAAAATTGGAGTTATAAATGTTTTAGGTCGAGTATTTATGGCTCCAGTTGAATCTCAATGGTCAGTTGTGAAAAATGAAATCATTAAATTAAAAGAAATTACTCCGATTATAATTGTTGATTTTCATGCAGAAGCTACTGCTGAAAAAATTTGTTTTGGCAGGTTTTGTGCAGATTTGGGAGTAAGTGCATTTTTCGGAACACATACTCATGTTCAGACAGCTGATGATCAAATTGTAAATAATATGGGATATATCACTGATGCAGGTTTTTGCGGTACAGTGGATAGTGTAATCGGTATGGATTATCGAACTTCCTTAAACCGTTTCACAACGGTTATTCCTGAAAGATATGATGTAGCTGACGGTAATGTCGTCCAAATAAATGCTGTTGAAGTTGAAATAGATCAAACAAGCGGGCATACTGTAGCTATAAAAAGAGTTTTTTGTTATGTAGATAAGAGTAAAAAGGAAGAGGAAAATGAAAAGTGATTTGCACATTCACACCCTTTATTCAGACGGTGTCTTTTCTCCCGAAAAGATTGTGGACACTGCCATTGATGTCGGGCTCCAAGTAATTGCTTTGACTGATCACGATAATATTCTTTCGTATCAAGTCGCAAAAGACTATTTGAAAAAAACTAATAAAGAAGATAAATTAGAAATAATTCAAGGTATTGAAGTAAATACTTTATATAAAAATTATGAAGTCCATATCTTAGGATATTTTATGGATGTTAATAACAGCGATTTTCAAAATTTATTGAAAATGCAGCAACAAGCACGTGTAAAACAGACAAAAGAAATTATTAATCTTTTAGCTAAAAAAGAAGGTATCAGAATAAAATTTGATGACATAAAAAAACAAGTTGCAGAAGGTGGTAGTATTGGTCGACCTCATATTGCCAAAGCTATTACTAATGCAGGAGGAACTAATAGTGTAATTGAAGCTTATGCAAAGTATATTCATGATGATTCCCCTGTATATGTTCAAAGAAAGACTGTATCGCCTCAAGATGCTGTTGAAATTATTTATGACGCAGGTGGTATTCCAGTAATTGCGCATCCTCATGATTTAGATATTGCAGAAGATCTAATTAAAGAATTAATGCAATATGGACTTAGAGGAATTGAGGCATATCATAGAAAACATTCTCCAGCTTGTGTTGAATATTTCTCATCAATGGCTGAAGAATTAGGTTTGATTGTTACTGGAGGTTCTGATTTCCACGCACCAAATATAATGAACGGTCAAATTATTTTAGGTAAAAACTTTGTTCCTGAATGGATTTATGAAAAACTCATTGAGGAAAAGAAAAGAATAGATATGGCTTAAAAAATAGGTATCTTTATTATGGTAAAGAAACATTATTGGAAATTAGAATATTCAATTGCATTATTTGTAATGATTGGCGTGATTCTTTTAATTATGCCATTTTCGATTGAAAATACGCGTCAAGCTAATTTTATATCTAAATGGAATGAAACATTTAATCGTATTGAATATATGTTTTCAGTAATTAATGCTCATATTTCAGATGATATGATAAAAAGTTTTAATAAGGCTGATACTCCAGATGAAAGAGAAAAACTTTTACTTACAATCGTAAAGCCATATTTGAGAATAAATACTGCTAATTATCCAATTAGGCATTATAGACCACGTTATATCAATGGTAATCGAATTTATAAAGGTCAAAGATATTTCTTTGATGATTTCTATTTTGCAGAAAATAATACAATTGTTGGAATAAAAGATATTAAGTCTGATAAAGCAGATGATGTCTTTTTCTTGATGATGTTTGATATAAATGGTCTATTGCCTCCAAATAGATGGGGTAAAGATATTTATGGCGTAAATATTTACGATGGTGGAAAAATTGAGCCTTTTGGATTTGATAAGAGTATGGATGAATTAAAGAAAGATTGTTCAGAAGCTGGTACAGGCATAAATTGCTCTTATTATTATAAAATAGGTGGAGGATTTGATGACTGATATAAAGCGAGTATGTGTATTTGCTTCATCTTGTAATTATTTAGAAAAATCTTACTATGAAGTTGCTTCTGAATTCGGAGAAATGCTCGGCAAGTCTGGCTATGATATGGTATATGGCGGAAGTTCATTAGGCTTGATGTGGGCTTGTGCTGAAAAAGTTAAACAAAATGGTGCTCAATTAATTGGGGTTATGCCTGAGCGATTGCATAATATGGGAGTTCATACTGATGAATGTGTGGAACTTTTTATTACCCCTTGTATGCGAAGCAGAAAAGCTAAGATGGATGAATTATCTGATGCTGTTGTCGCTTTGGCTGGTGGCTTTGGAACTTTAGAAGAATTATCTGAAATGATTGTTCAAAAACAATTAGGGTATAATAACAAACCTATTGTAATTTTAAATACAAATGGTTTTTATGATAAATTGATAGAATTCTTTGACGAAATTATAAGTCAAAAATTTGCACGTGATACTGCTAAAAAATTATATTTTGTTGCAAATATTCCGAGAGAAGCTATTGAATATATAAAAAATTATCAACCCGAAAATTTAGCAATATCAAAAGCTGATATTTATACAAGATAAGTTTTACAAATAAAAAAAAGAGCCTTTGAAGGCTCTTTTTTTTATAAAATTTGTTAAAATTTTTATTTAGTATTTTAACATAGAAACAACTTTTCCTGCATCTTTAAGTTTTTCTCTGCCGTTTAAGTCTTCAAGTTCAATTAAAAATGCTATACCTACTAAATTTGCTCCTGTCTTTTTAACTAATTTGCAAGCTGCTTCTGCAGTTCCGCCTGTTGCAAGTAAGTCATCAACGATTAATACATTAGCTCCTTGAGGAAAAGCGTCTTGGTGTACTTCAATTTTGTCAGTACCATATTCTAATTCATACTCTTGAGAATATGTTGCTGCAGGTAGTTTATTTGGTTTTCTGATAGGTACAAAGCCTGCATCTAACTTATATGCCATAGGCATTCCAAAGATAAATCCGCGGCTTTCAATCCCTGCGATGTAATCAATTTTTATATCTTTAAACTGTTCGCAAAGGTAATCAATCATTACTTTTAAAGTATCAGCATCTTTTAGTGCAGTTGTGATATCTCTAAAAATAATACCAGGTTTTGGAAAATCATTTACGGATCTGATTTTATTTTTTACATCAATAATTGTTTCTGTACTCATTTATTTTCTCCTTTTTAATTTTTTAGTGATTTGTCTGAATCTTTATTCGGATTAGTTAAATTTTCTAAGTTTAAAGATTCTGTTTTTTCAGCTAGTATTTGTTTTAATTTTTCAGTATATTCTTTGGTATAAGTTTTAGTCTTTTCTAATTCTTTTTTTATAAAGGCTTTAATACTTGCTTCTTCTTCCATAACAAGTCCGTGAGCAGTTTTACCCCAGTTCATATCTTTTTTCATAAATAAAATTTTGAAACAGATATATAATACAAGTGGGAACCAAATGATAAATAAGTATATTGAAGTTTCTAATGCTTCAAAAGTCGCATCTAAACGTGGCATATAATCATATCTTCTTAATGCGTATCTTGCCCCGAAGAAAAATCCAAAGCCGATTACACATCCTATGAATATAGAAGAATATAACATATGAGGTGGAGCTTGTTTTGCAAGAACTTTAAATCCTCTAATTAGAATTTCCATTAAAAACCAGCCAGGCATAATGAATTGAGAAATATAAGCAGTCATATCAAGACTTGCACGAAGTGACATTTTTTTAGAGAATAAAACATCTCCTGCGTATTCTAAATATCTTCTAATTGTACCTTCAAGCCATCTTCTTCTTTGTCTGTATAAAGGTCTTATGTATGCAATTCCTTCTTCATATACAATTGCATCTGGACAAAATCTTACGTCCCAGCCTTTGATATGCAATCTTGTAGACATATCTAAATCATCTACAATAGTATAATTATTCCAGCCGTTTATATCTTCAAGAGCTTGTCTTTTTATTAATTCTCCGTTTCCTCGAAGTTCAACTGCACCTTTAACAGAATCTCTTCCTACTTGGAAATGTGTATCCATTGTATATTCATTATTTTGGCATCTTGTTAAAAGGTTTTGGTTTTTGTTACGGATAACTTTTCTTGCTTGTACAGCTCCAACATCTTTTGGTTCAAGATATGGTATAAGTTTAGATAAAAAATCAGGTTCTACAGTTGCATCTGCATCAAATACCAAAATCGCTTCTCCTTTTGCTATTTTAAATGCATCATTTAAAACAGCTGATTTGCCAGGGAATGCATCTGTAGATCTTATTAATGCTGTTACTTTTTCATATTTTTGCTCTAAGTTTTTAATTACAGATGCAGTATTATCAGTACTTCTGTCATCAATTACGATTACGTCAAAGTTTTCATAATTCATCTGTAAAATATTTTCAACTGTATTTGTAATAACTGTTTCTTCATTATGCGCAGGAATCATTACAGTTACGTATGGTTTATAATTTTCGTTTATTATTTGTGGGTATTTTTGTAATTTACGTTTTTTAAATTTGTATGAAAGATTCATGAATAGTGCATAGGTAAACATAAATGTACATAAAAGTGCAAGTCCCCATACTGTATTAAAATAACTTTGGAATATATAAATGAACACTCCGAGCCCAAAGACAATTGTGAATAATAAAATTCTTTCTTTCATCTTAAAATACCTTCTATACTCCCTTTTTTAATTCCTCTAATATTATATCAAAAACTTATTTTTATTACTCAAAATTACTTGTTTTCATTACTTTTTGTAATACAATTTGAATTTGATTCTATTTATTTCCTCTATTTATATGTTTTTTAGGTTAAAAAGTGTTAAAAAACGTTAAAATACTTGCTTTTAAAATAGGTTTCGCTATAATTGGAAATGTACAAATAAGAGAAGGAGTTTTATAATGAACAAAGAAGAATTAGTACAAGAAATTGCAAAAAAATCTAACGTAACTCAAAAAGAAGCTGCTGAAGTATTAGGCGCTTTAATTGAAACAATTGAAAAAACAGTTGCTAAAGGTAAAAAAGTTACTTTAGTTGGTTTCGGTACATTTGAATCTAGAAAAAGAGCTGCTAGAATTGGCCGTAACCCACAAACTGGTAAAGAATTAAAAATCCCTGCAACAACAGTTCCAGCATTCTCAGCAGGTAAAAAATTCAAAGAAGCTGTAAACAAAAAATAAGCAATTTTTGAAAGCTTTAAAAAGGACTTATCAAAAGATAAGTCCTTTTTTTATTTTTCTTTTGTCGCTTGTCTTGCTTCGATTTCAAGTAAATTATTTCTTTTTAATTTCCTTTTCATTATTTTATTGTTTATCATTTCTTCAAACCCTTCTTCCGCCATTATCTTAATATCTTCAAATGGGTCATATTTAGGGTATTTTTTTAAAGCATCAACATATTTTTTAGCTGTTTCAAATAAATTGTCACCTTTTTTGATTACGCCATCTTTGTTAATAACTTGTTGATAATATTTTTTGTTAAATTTTTGAGATTCATATTGTGGGAACATTTTTAACATGAAATTTTGAAAATTTTTAATCCCAGCATTTATATTTTCTGTAAATCCAGCCATGTATCTTGCAATAATTTGAAATTGTTCAGCATGTTTTGTTGTGTGCTGTATTGATTTTTTTACAATTGGTTTTAAAATTCTAGAGCTGGTAATATTGTTTAAGGTAATTTCTGCAGTGTAAGGGTTAAAATCTGCGTCTATTAGTTTGCGTGAAAATTTGGGTTTGATCTTTGGCATTACTGATAAGTTATTATTTTCAGCACTTTTATTTAGGGTATTGAGTATAAATCTACAATTTTTTACTTTCATATTTCCTCCATATCTGTAAATCTTAAAATTTAGGGTAAAAATTAATTAGTATATTTCTAAAATAATTAAAAATTTTATATAATTGCTATTTAAAAATTAATCAACAGAGAATATCTCTTTAATATCGTCCATTGTGAGAGATTTTACAATGTTTCTGTCAACAGAAATTACACTGTCTACTAAGTTACGTTTAACTGTTTTAAGTTTTTGAATTTTTTCTTCAACAGTATTTTTTGTGATTAGTCTGTATACAAATACTTTTTTAGTTTGTCCAATACGATAAGCTCTGTCAGTAGCTTGGTCTTCTACTGCAGGGTTCCACCATGGATCGTAATGGATTACATAATCAGCACCTGTCAAGTTTAGACCTGTTCCACCTGCTTTTAAACTGATTAGGAAAATAGGAATTGATGGTGTAGAATTAAATCTTTCAACAGCACCTTGTCTATCTTTTGTTTTTCCTGTCAAATATTCATAAGGTATGCCTTCTCGTTCAAGCCAAGCTTTGATTAAATCAAGCATATCAACAAATTGGCTGAATAAAAGTATCCTATGCCCTTCATCAATAATTTCTTCAAGCATTACTTTTAATTTTTCAAATTTACCTGATTTCATGATATTTTTTACATTTTCTTTATCATAAAGTCTTGGGTGACAGCAAATTTGACGGAGTCTTAAAAGTGCAGAGAAGATTGATAATCTACTCTTTTCAAGTCCATTTTGTTCAATGGATTTGAATAATTCTTCTTTTGTACTGTCAAGAACTTGTAAATAGAAATCTCTTTGTTCGTCAGTGAGTTCACAGTATGCAATGTTTTCAACTTTATCTGGTAAATCTTTTGCAACATCTCGTTTCATACGACGTAAGATGAACGGATAAATTTGTAATTTCAAACGTTTTTCAACAGTTTTGTCTTGACGTTCCATAATAGGATTTACGTATCTTGCATTGAATTCAGCCATATTAAATAAGAATCCAGGCATTAAGAAGTCAAATACAGACCATAATTCTTCCAATTTATTTTCAATTGGAGTACCTGATAGAGCCAATTTATGTGATGCCTGTAACTTTTTAACAGCTTGGGCTGTCTGTGACATTGCATTTTTAATATTTTGTGATTCATCAAGAATTACATATCTGAAATTGTATTCTTTGAGTTTGTTTATGTCACGTCTTACAAGTGCATAACTTGTAATTACGACATCATAATTTGGAATTTCTTTAAAGAATTGTTTTCTGTCAACTCCGGCAAGTTTTAGAGTTGTTAATGTCGGAGCAAATTTTTGAATTTCAGATTCCCAGTTAAAGACAACAGTTGTTGGACAAATTACCAAAGTTGGTGCGGCCCCATCTTCTTCTTTGGCTTTTTGAACTACAGCTAAAGCCTGTAATGTTTTGCCAAGCCCCATATCATCTGCTAGAATTCCATTAAGGCCATATTTATACATGAACCATAACCAACCAAAACCTTTAGTCTGGTATTCACGAAATTCTGCATTAATCCCTGCTGGGAGTTTTAAATCTTCTGAGGTTGAGAAATTAGACATCTGTTTCCAGAATGTTTCAAATTCATCACTCAAAACAAGTTCTACATTTAGGTTTTTAAGTTCATTTATTAAACCTGCTCGATAAGTTTTTACGATAAATTTATTTTCATTATTTCTGTATACATCAAAAGAATTGAATGCACGCATAATAGAATAAATATCTTGTGCAGGGTATTCAACAAATCCAAGACTTCTTATACGACTGTATTTTTCTCCGCTTTGAATTGTTTCATAAACTTCGTCAAAGTTGATAATTTCTTCTCCTGCTTGACCGTATAAGAATATTTCAAAACTATCTTCTGCTTCTTCTGAAAAATCGATTTTGGCACATAACTTGAATGGATCGTCCATTAGCTTAAAGAAATTCATATCATCTTTTTCTACAAATTTCCAACCTTCTCCGGCTTGTTTAATATAGTAGTTATAAAAGTCGATAGCATTTTCTTTTTCTAAAGCTAAGTTATTAGTCTGCATTGGAACAAATCTGCAAGCTAGAAGCATTTGATAAGCTTCTTGTTCGTGCTTAAGGTTTCTTTTAACCCAATATACCAAATCTTCTCCAGGCTTTTTAATTGTAATATATGGAGATTTTTCTGCGGTTGTTTTTGAATATGGAACAACTACTCCGTCATATTCAAATTCTAAAGATGCCTTTAATGATTGGTCATAGTCAATTCCCATTGTTACAATATTCAAAGGAGGACGTTCTGTAAGCATTAATTGGCTAATGTTATCAGCGATTTCAACGTCCATAATTTCTTGAAGTTTTGGTAGTTCTTCATAAATAAATTTCCCGCCGTCAGCATCTTTTAAGTCTGTAAAAGATGATTTTAATATATTTTGAGGGATTGAACTCATTGCTATATTTGTTGGGAATATTATATTTTTATATCTTCCCCATTTTAAATGTCTTGAGAAATATCTTACTTCTTCAAGCGGGTAAACATCATCTTTATCAGGTCTTTTCCATTCTAAAGATAAAAGAATTGTACCTTGTGCGCCTGTATTAACATTTAATATAAGCTTCCATTCTTCATCTGTGAACTTTAATCTTTCTTTTGTTTTTTCATCAAGAACTTCATCGGCTTTAGACAAAAGAGTAAACATCGGTCCAAATTTTGTGATTGGAATATCGTACCAGCCTGCTTTTTTATCTTGTCTTGAAACAGTTAGCAATTGTTGGAAAATTGCAACTTCAACTTTTTGAGAATTATTTAATTCGAAATCAGGATTTTGTTTTTGAGCTTCAATTAAGGCTCTTAAAATAGGTTCAATTTGTCTTACAACTTTTCCGGTTTCTCTTGATCTAACTAATACAGAGAAAAAATTCGCTTTTCGTTTTGAATTAAAATGGAAAATATAATTTCCTTGAGGAGCTTCTGTAAGAGCTGTATTTTCATCAGGGAAATCAAATTCCATTCCAAATTTTGTTTCAAGCCAGTCTTCATAAGCGTGCTCATCTATTGCTTTTAGAGCAACAGCTACTGCGTGTTTACACCATTCTTCTTTAAGCGGGCAATTACATCTTGCTTCTACTTTGTTTTTCTTAAAGATTAAATCAGTATTGTAATGATCCTGAAAATTCCCTTTTACTTTAGCCATATAAAAGTTTTTTTCAGGATAAGAATCAAATACCATATCTTTAAGATGGTATTCGTAGCCTCTACGCCAACTTCCGGCACTCGCATTTTCTTTTATGAATTTGTAGTTAAATTCCTGCTGTTTAGCACTCATTACTTTTTGAGTATCTCTTTCTTTCCCTAAGGGTACAAACTTTCGGATATAGATTTTATCTATAAGCCCTTATTAATGATTTTATTATTACATGAATAATAAAAAAAGGCAAGAGATTTTTTTATTTATTTATCCTAAGATGTAAAAATGGTAGAAATATCCAAATGCTACACCGAATATTGCTCCCATGATGACTTCAAATGGAGTATGTCCAAGTAATTCTTTTAATTTTCCACCTATTGCTTGGACATCGTGTTTGTAGAAGTCTTCCATCATTCTATTTAAGCAAGCTGCGGTTTTCCCAGCAGCTCGTCTTACTCCTGCTGCATCATACATTGTGATTAGAGCAAATCCTATTGAAATAGCAAATACAATAGAATCCCAGCCTTCAATTAATCCAACAGCTGTAGATAACCCCATTACACCTGCAGAATGAGAACTTGGCATTCCTCCTGTGGTTGTAAATATTTTAAAGTTAATTTTTTTGGTTTTAATTGTGAATATAAAAAATTTAATAACTTGAGCTAAAAATGCTGCTAATATTCCGGCTGATATTGCCTCGTATCCAGTATTAACTATTCCTGTAATCATTAATTCCTACTCTCTTTTGTATTATGTTTTATAAGTATAGCATAATAATATTACTTTTGCAAAATTTGAATTTATTTTATTCTAATTTTGTTTAAAATCTGTTCAAAAACTTCTGATTTTAATCCGTTTTTATTTAAGATGTCAAAGCATTTGTCGATTAATTGATTTAAATCTTTTTTTGCTTTTTCAAGACCATATAGGGCAGTATATGTAAGTTTTCCAGCTTCTTTATCTTTGCCCATAGTTTTGCCCATTTCTTCAAAGGTAGATGTTTCATCTAAAATATCATCTGCAATTTGGAATGCGACGCCAAGAGTTTGTCCGAATTCTGTAATTTCTTCTAATTGTTTGTCATTTGCTCCTGCAATTATTGCTCCTGATCTTAGGGCTAATTTAAATAAGTCAGCAGTTTTATGACTATGGATATAATTTAAAATTTCAGGTAATTGTTCGTCATCTTTATCAATTCCACCAGAAAGTTCCATTGCTTTTATTAAAGATTCACTTTCAATGTCAACAACTTGTCCTGCTATTACTCCGTATGCTCCTGCTGCTTGGAAATATTCTTCCATAATTTTGATTAATTTTTCTGCTCCTAATTTTTTTGAATTTTTTAAAATTATTTGTGGAGCAAAAGTCAAAAGGGCATCTCCAGCAAGAACTGCGTGAGCTTCGCCAAATACCATATGATTTGTTAATTGACCACGTCTATACATATCATTATCCATACAAGGAAGGTCATCGTGAATAAGGGTTTGAGCGTGAAGCATTTCTATTGCGCAGGCTGTTGGGAGTGCATCTTCATAATTTCCTCCAAACATTCTGCAGGTTTCTAAACACATTACTGGTCTTAATCTTTTGCCAGGTAATGTAACAGTATATTTCATTGCTTTAAAAATCTTATGCGGATAATTTATAGGCATAAGTTCATCAATTGTTTTATTTACTAAATCAATGTAATCATTCATCTTCATTTTCAATATCCTTATAAATATTTTGTTTTAAAGTGTTCCTTGCACTTTGTCGTTTTTTCTCGCTAATTTTTGCAATATGTTTGTTGTGGACAAATTTTTTGTTGTTTTCTTGTTTTTTGCCTTCGTATTTTATGCGTTCTTTGTATTCTTTGGCTTCGTCAATGAATGCAAGATAACTTTCATATCTTGTAGAGTCAATTTTATCAATGTTATTTAAAACGTTGCATTCATCTTCATTAATATGAAGACAGTCAGAATATTTGCAATTATCTCTATATTTTGCAATATCGTCAAATAAAAGATCTACATCTGCAGGTAAAATAAAATCAAATTTTACGTTGCTAAAACCTGGTGTATCAACAATTCTAGAGGTGTCGTTGAGTTTCATTATTTCACAATGTCTTGTGGTATGAGTTCCTTTTAGAGTTTTTTCACTTACCTGTTTTGTTCTTAAATTAAAATTAGGATTAATTGCATTTACAAGACTTGATTTCCCTACTCCTGAATTTCCGCAAAGTACACTCGTTT
>CAUDIU010000021.1 GCA_958449715.1 uncultured Clostridium sp.
CATGAATAAGCGTAAGAAGAAGTATATAGCTGCGCTTGAAATTATTGATAAAATATATTCAAAACATAATCTTGAAGCTGGGAAAATTTCTCATGGCTGGATTTTAGATGGCGATAAAAAAATTGATGAAGTATTACTTTTACCATTCAAAAATCCTCACAGCTACACTGGAGAAGATGTCATTGAAATTCATTGCCATGGCGGTATCAATGTAGTAAGAAACATTCTTGATGTTGTTTTGAAAAATGGTGCAAGAATGGCTGAGCGTGGCGAATACACAAAACGTGCATTCTTGAATAAAAAAATGGATTTATCTCAAGCTGAAGCAGTAGCAGATTTAATCCATGCAAAAACCAGAGATTTTGCAAAACAATCAGCCAAAAATTTATCAGGTGTCCTAAGCACAATAAGAAAAGATATATTTGATGTTCTTTCAAAAATCGTTGCAGGAATTGATTTTCCTGAAGATGTTGCAGAACCTGAATATGATTACATAATTTCTGAATTTGAAAAAGCACTTTATAAAATAAATTCAATCCTTGCTTCTGCAAATTCATCTAACATAATGCGTCAGGGTATAAAAATTGCAATTGTCGGCAAACCAAATGTCGGAAAATCTTCATTATTTAACACATTACTGAACGTAGAACGTGCAATCGTTACAGATATTGCAGGTACAACTCGTGATGTTTTGAAAGAAACTCTTGATTGGGATGTTGCAATTACTCTAATTGATACAGCAGGCATAAGAGATAATGAAGAAGTAGATAAAGTTGAAGAAATCGGAATTGAATACTCAAAACAATCTGCTGATGAAGCTGATTTGGTAATATTTTTATACGACGTTTCTAAAGGAATGGATGATGAAGACAAAGCCATTCTGGATTTGATAAAAGACAAAAATCATATAGTTATTGCAAACAAATGTGACTTAATAAAAGAAAGAAAAGACGGAATTTTTTATCTTTCAACAGAAACAAAAGAAGGACTTGATGAGCTTAAAAACAAAATTAAAGAAGCATCATACAATTTCTCTTTAGAAGATACAGAATTCATTACAAATAACCGTCAGCAAGATTGCCTTGTAAAATGCAAAGAAAGTCTTACTCAGGCACTTGAGGCTGCAAAAATTCATGAACTTCAAGACTTAATTTCAATCGACTTAAAATCAGCATTGTTATTTTTAGATGAAATTACAGGAGAAGTTATTACTGACGATATTTTAAATAACATCTTTGACCATTTCTGCATTGGTAAATAAAACATTATTATAAATAATTTAAAGGAAAATTGATTATTTTATCAATATAATTTAATAACTAAAATATCTGTCAAAATCTACATCGTCAAAACTGCAAAGCAGTTTATACACATCATCATTTTCATCCATTCTTTGAAAACTATAATCATCAAATTTCCAATATTTTGGATTTATACCTTTTACTCTCACAATACCTGCATCACGTAGTATTACCAATTTCTTTTTAACTGTATCTACAGGTAATTCAACCATCTTAGCAAGCTCGACTGCTGTTACCCAATTTTCACTGGCACCTTTTTCAGGCGTCATAAACATCAGTTCAAGGCCGACTTTTTTTAATTCTTTATCTTCATTTTCGAGCATATAATCATACATACAAATATATTAAAACCAAACATAAAATTTTTTATCATTTTTTTAGAGTAAATAAAACTACTACAAATGTAACATTTTATTAATATTATAGGCTATTGCGATTTACATTAACTATGATTAGTATATGATTGTAAAAAAGTGTTAGAGGGGTATTAATTTATGAGAATTACTTTTAATCCGCAAAACGGAAATAATTATAATCAAAACTTTCAAATGAGATTAACAGAAGCACCAAGCTTAGGGAAATATATTGATAGCTTTCACTTCAAAAATCAACAAGATAATTTAAAGAAAGCCGTAAATTTAATCAGGGAATATGTCAGTCATTCTCCTGAAAACAAAAATCTTACAATTGGAGCTCTGCATCCATCAAAAGCAAATTACGTAAAAAGCGGCACTTATGATGAATTTTTTATTACTAAAAAAAATAAATTAAAAAAGACATCAGATAGAATGGAACGTGAAAATATTTATATGCAACTTGAAGGAACAGATAAAATTCAAGGATTTTACATGAACCCAGATGAAAACCCAAAAAATTTAGCTGTTTGGTTTATGAATACTCTTAATTATTACAAACGTTCTTTTATGAAAAAATCTTAACAGCTCTTGGCAAAATTCCAAGACAATAAGATATAGCAACACCATAATTTGTAATAGGTACGCCTGATTTATTAGCAATCAAAATACGAGATAGCACTTCTCGTCTGTTTGTCATACAAGCTCCACAATGGATTATCAGCTTGTAATCTTTTACATCAGGGAAATCATGTCCTGCATAATTATGAATAACTAAATTTTTACCGGTTCTTTTTCTTAAAAGATTTGGGATTTTTACTCTGCCAATATCATCTTCTATTGCATGGTGTGTGCAACTCTCTAAAATTAAGACCATATCGCCATCTTTTAAATTTTCAATCGCTTCAGCCCCTTTTGTAAATTCATCTAAATCCCCTTTCAATCTCGCAAAAAGGATTGAAAAAGATGTAAGAGGAATATTTTCAGGCACAATTTCAGAAACTTTTTTGAAAGCCTGACTATCAGTAATTACTAACGCAGGAGGAGTTTTCAAATTCTCAATAGCTTGTTTCAGTTCTGTTTCTTTAACCACATAAGGCATACAATTACTGTCTAATAAATCTCTTATAGTCTGCACTTGAGGCAAAATAATTCTGCCTTTCGGAGCCTCTTTATCAATAGGTATTACAAGAATAACCGTACTTTGAGGAGGGACTAAATCACCTGCAATCTTTGGAGAATTCACAAAATCCTCAGGCAATAATTTTACAAGTGCTTCCTTAAACTTAAATACAAGAGCTTCATCATCTTTTACAGATGTGTATAAAACATTATCATAACCGGAAAGCTCTACTTTTTTAATATCGCATTTATTTTCAACAATCAGATATGGGATTTTAAGTTCTTCGAACTTTTTAATAAGTTCATTCTCATAATCATCAATCCCGTTAAAATCACATACGATAATTGCAACATCTATGCGGTTAATAACTTTCATCGTTTTTTCAACACGTTTTTCACCTAATTCAGACTCATCATCTAATCCTGCTGTATCTAAAAAAGTTACAGGTCCTACAGGTAAAAGCTCCATAGATTTTTCAACAACATCAGTAGTTGTTCCTGCAACATCTGATACAATCGAAATTTCTTGATTTGTTACTCGGTTTAAAAAAGAAGATTTTCCGACATTAGTTTTTCCAAAAACTCCTATTTGCAAACGCATTGATTTTAATGTTTTCATCAACTCACCCTCTACAAAGTAATTTAAAAAATTATATTAAAAAAGGCCGTCAAAAGACAGCCTTTAAAACTTTTACCATCGGTTAAGAAATTAACCTCTGATACCCAATTTCTTGATTAATTCTCTGTATTCATCAAGATTTTGAGATTTCAAATAAGAAAGTAATCTTTTTCTTTTACCTACCATCATCAAAAGACCTCTTTTTGTAGCGAAATCTTTTTGATTAGATTTAAGGTGTTCAGTAAGTTCAGAAATTTTTTGGCTCATTAAAGCAACTTGAACTGCTGTAGAACCAGAATCTTTTTCGTTTTTACCGTATTTTTTGATAATTTCTTGTTTGTTTTTTAAGTTCATTTTAATTTCCTTTTCTTGTTGAGTGATTATTGGCGTAAGCACTCTACAAGTTGCATGATAATATATAAAGGAAAAAATGCAAGCATGAAATCTCAAATATGTTAAGGTTTTTAAACTATTCTATGAGTTTGATAATTTGCAGTTTGTAACGCTGCAATAAATTTTGAATAAGCTTCATTTACAGAACTAGAAGTTTTATTATACAAACCTTGGTCATACAAAGAATTTTTATCTGACATAGATGTCAATAAATCACCTTTATTTGAAACTTGGTATTTAGACATTAAGCTGTTATTAATAGAGTTTTGCTGCTTTAATAAAGCCTCATATTCAGCTTCCAATTGTTTATAATTTGCAATCAAAGCTTCAGATTGAGCCTGATGTTTGTCATATGCTTCCATTCGCATATTATAAAATGCTTCTGACGGATTATATGAATATTTTGGATTGTTTTGAGCAAAAGTATGAATTGATTGTGATTTCAATTGAGCCAATTGAAATTTCTCGTAAGAGCCGTATTTTGCTTTTAATTCAGGGCTTTTTTCAAATTGTTCCTTTGAAACATAGCTAATTGCATCAACCATAATAATCCTCAATCTCTTATACTCTATATATATAAAGTATTTATTCCCAAAATAATTGCTTTTTATATTAAGTTTTATTACATAATAAATATTATAGATAATAATTAGTCATTGCGAGGCAACAGCCGAAGCAATCCAGCTTTTATTTTTTCATAAGCTGAATTCTTTCGGGCATAAGCCCTCAAAATGACAAAAGAATAAAATAATATTTATTATGTAATTTTATGCTAAAATAAAATTATGATTGAAAGATATTCACGTAAAGAAATTGCAGATATATGGGACTTACAGTCTAAGTTTCAATATTATTTAGATGTAGAAATTGCCGTTGCAGAAGCATACGCAGAGTTCGGAACATTTCCTAAAGAAGACATTCAAGAATTAAAACAGAAAGCTAAATTTGATTTAAAAAGAATTGATGAAATCGAAGCTGAAGTAAAACATGATGTTATCGCATTTTTAACCTGCGTAAATGAAAGTTTAGGCGATCTAGCAAAATATATGCATGTAGGAATGACAAGTTCTGATGTTATTGATACAGCTTTTGCTCTGCAAATTCAAGACAGCGGAAAAATTATTCTAAAAGACCTAGATGAAACAATTCAATCATTAAAAGATTTAGCAAACAAACACAAAAATACAATTTGCATAGGACGTTCTCATGGAATTCATGCAGAGGTAATGACATTTGGAGTTAAAATCTGCAACTGGATTGATATTTTAGAACGTCAAAGAGCTAATTTTATCCACGCACTTGATGAAATCAGAGTTGGACAAATTTCAGGACCTGTCGGAACATACAGCAATATTCCTCCTGAAATTGAACAAATTACGTGCAAAAATCTTGGCCTAAGACCTGCAAGAATTTCAACACAAATTATTGCAAGAGATTATCACGCATACTTTATTCAATCTTTAGCCCTAATTGCAAGCGTAATTGAACAATTTGCAACAGAAATCAGACATCTACAACGCACTGAAGTTTTGGAAGTAGAAGAAGGATTTGGCAAAAATCAAAAAGGGTCTTCTGCTATGCCTCATAAGAAAAACCCTGTTTTATCAGAAAACTTATGCGGACTTGCAAGAGTTGTGCGAGCAAATTCAATAGTTGCGCTAGAAAATATTCCGCTATGGCACGAAAGAGATATTTCACACAGTTCAGCAGAAAGAATTATTTTCCCTGACAGTTTAACTCTTGTAGATTTTATGCTTTCAAGATTTAACGGAATTGTTAAAAATTTAGTAGTACATGAAAAAAATATGCTTAAAAACACCGACAAATTTGGCGGTATAGTATTCTCACAAAAAGTATTACTAAAACTTGTAGAAAAAGGTCTGACAAGAGAAAATGCATACAGATTAGTTCAAAGAAATGCCCTTGATGCATTTGAAAATGATGGAGATTTCAGGGTAAATCTTCTAAATGATGAAGACGTCACAAAATTGCTTACACCTGTTGAAATAGATGAAATTTTCAACAAAGAAGAATTTTTGAAAAATATTAATACAATCTATTCAAAAATACTTGATTTATAAGCGTAAATACGGTAAAATTAATATATACGAGGAAGTTTATATAATGTCAAAGATAAAAATAACTGTATGTATGGGAAGTTCGTGTTTTGCTCGCGGGAATCAACAAAATCTTGCGTTTATTGAAGCTTTTATAAAAACTCATGATTTAGAAGCTGAAATAGATCTTGCAGGTGCAAGATGCGAAAATAAATGTGCATCAGGTCCTAATGTTACCATTAACGGAGTTGAATACAACAGCGTTAATGAAGAAAAACTTGAAGAAATTTTAACTAAATTAGTTAATAAAAAATAATACGCATCTTAATAATGGAGAATAAAAATGGATAGTCATTATCCCGTCTACACATTGATTAACGAATGTCATGACTGTTATAAATGTATTAGAGAATGTCCTGTAAAAGCAATTAAAATTGAAAACGGACACGCATCAGTAATCCCTGATAAATGTATTGCTTGCGGGAATTGCGTAAAAGCTTGTCCTTCAAACGCAAAAAGGGTAAGAAGCGACATAGCAAAAGCAAAAAATTTAATTCTTGCTCAGAAAAAAGTTTTTGTATCTCTAGCCCCTTCTTGGAGCGGAGTATTTGAACATTCTCCTAAAAAAATGATTGCGATTTTAAAATCATTAGGCTTTTCTGAAGTATCAGAAACCGCTCTTGGTGCTCAAGAAGTTTCAATAAAAACAGCAGAGATTTTAAACAGTGCAGATCGAGGACTTTTTATATCAAGTGCCTGCCCTGTAATTGTCGATTACATCAAGCATTATCGTCCGGAATTTTTAAAATGCATAACTCCAATCGGTTCTCCTGCAATGACCCATGCAAAAATTTTAAGAGAAAAATACGGAGATGACATTTCAATAGTCTTTATTGGACCTTGTATAGGCAAAAAAAATGAAGTTTCATACACTGATTTAATAGATGTTGCATTAACTTTTGAAGAATTAAAAATATGGATTCACGATGAAGGTCTTGATGTAGCAGGTATTATCTCAAATGAAGATAATAAATTTGTACCATACACAGCCTTTGAAGGAGCATTATACCCAATTGACGGCGGTATGAATGAAACCTTAAAAAGAATTGGTGTAAAAGACGGGATTCAACTAATAGATGTCTGCGGATTACACGCTTTTGAAAGAGCTTTAAACAATCTTAACCCTGACAAAATTGATAAAACAATTTTTGTAGAAGCTCTTGCATGCGAAGGCGGTTGCATTGGCGGACCTTGTATTTCAACCAACAAGGCAAGTTTATCTATCGTATCAGATGTTTTATCTAAAGTAAAAAACAGAGAATATATCCCTAAAAAAGCAACAACAATTGTTGATTACGATATGAAACAATGCAAAGTTGTAACAAAGGAATATCCATTAGAAGATATATTAAAAACATTAAAAAGAATAGGTAAACACACAGTAGACGATGAATTAAACTGTGGCGGATGCGGATATGCAACCTGCAGAGATTTAGCAAAAGCCTTACTTGATGGAGATGCAGAACCATCAATGTGCGTTTCTTACATGAGAAAAATTGCCGTCAGAAAAGCTGCTGCAATGATTAGATGTATGCCTGCAGCTGTCGTAATGGTTGACAACAATATGAATATTCTTGAAGCCAATGACAGTTTTATGAAAATGTTTACAGGCGAAATGTATGATGTCTTTAAAGCTAGACCTGACGGACTTGCAGGTGCTGCAATTGATAGAATTGTAGATTTTGCAGACATATTCAAAACAATTCTAAAAACAGGAAAAGATATTCACAAAGAACGCTACCACGTTAAAAATAAATTATATGACATTTCAGCTTTTACAATTGAAGAAAATGAAATTGTCGGAGCTGTAATCACAGATGTAACATCTTCTGAAACAAACAGAGAAAAAATTTCGCAAAAAGCCCACGAAGTTATATCAAAAAATATTTCAATCGTACAAGAAATTGCCTGCCTGTTAGGTGAACATATGGTTGAAACAGAAACTCTCTTAAGCTCTATTGCTGAAGATTATGATGATAATAATGATAACGAGGGTAATAATTAGTGTTCATAGATATCGACTGCAGTCAAATGAAAAAATATAACCAAAATGCTTATGGGGATTATTTTATTTCCAAAAGATATCCCGATGAAGCAAAATTGATTGCTGTCCTATCAGACGGACTCGGAAGCGGAATTAAAGCCAATATATTATCCTGCATGACAGCTACAATGCTATTAAAGTTTATTGAAGGAGACCAAATACCTATAAGCAAAGCTGCGGAAATTATTATGAATTCACTCCCTGTCTGTCAGGTAAGAAAAATAAGTTACTCAACATTTTCTGCAATAGAAGTTGATGATGACGGGAATGCTAAAATCGTTGAAGAAGGAAATCCCGAATTCATATGGATTAGAGAAAATGAAATTCTAAGACCAGAATTCAAATCAATCCCGTCAAAAACATTTAAAAACAGATGCCTAAAAGTTTATAGAATAAATCTTAAACTTGGCGACAGATTAATATTTTGTTCAGATGGCGTAACACAATCAGGCCTCGGAAGCGGAAGATTAAAACTCGGACTTAGAAGAGAAGGATTAATAACCCTTTTGCAGGACAAATTAAAAAATAATCCAGATATTTCAAGTACAGAACTTTCTCAATATATCGTAAGTCAAGCAAGAAATATCGAAACAGATAGATTACCAAAAGACGACATTTCAGCCTGCGTATTATTTTTCAGAGAACCTAGAGAATCTCTTGTATTCACAGGACCGCCATATCATCAAGAAAAAGATGCTGAATATGCAAAAATATTTGATAAATTCAAAGGCAAAAAAGCAATAGCTGGTGGTACAACAGCAAATCTGATTTCAAGAGAACTAAACAGACCAATCACAATGGATACAACAATAAGTATAGGAAAACTTCCTGCCTGTTCATATATGGACGGAGTAGATTTAGTAACTGAAGGAATTTTAACTCTTACAAAAACCTTAGAATATCTTGAAGCAAATACCCCAGATATTGACAATGCAGCAGGAAAGTTGGTAAAATTCTTATTAGATAGTGATTGCATAACATTTATGGTAGGTGCAAAACTAAACCAAGCACATTATGATCCTGCATTACCAATAGAAATAGAAATCAGAAAAAACATCATTAAAAAAATGGCAAATGTGCTGCAAGATAAATACTTTAAAAAAGTAAATATTCAATATATGTAAATTGCATAAGTAAAATCAAAGTTAATAGAGAGGATAAAAAAATGGACAAAAAAATTAGTGTTAAAGTATGTTTAGGGACAACATGTTTTGTAATGGGTTCATCAAATTTGCAAGAATTAATTGAAACAGTTCCAGCAAAATACGGTGACAAAGTAGAAGTATCAGGCGTACCTTGTCTTGGACTTTGCTCAATTGATTGGGAATTTTCAAAAGCTCCATATGTAAAAGTTGATGATGATGTAATCAAAGAAGCAACTGTTGAAAAAGTTTTAAAAGCAATTGACGAAAAATTGAACAAATAGATAAATTAATAAAAAATTTAAAACTACCATAACACCTGATTAATAAATTTTAATCAGGTGTTATTATTACCTTTGAAAAATTTCATGTTCATGCCATAATAAAATTATGTGGAATAGCAAAGAGGTGTAGAAAAATGGCAATGAATACCAGTACTCCAAAACAGACATCACATTTAAAAAGAGAAATTTTGGTAAGACTAATAAAAGCATACTTAAGTGACAATTTTGAAGAAAATACAAGATTAATCCCTTATGACATGCGTCCAAAAGGTAGTGAAGTACCATATAGATGCTGTATTTTTAAAGAAAGAGCAATCCTAAGAGACAGAGCAATTGCAGGATTAGGATTTTCTATCGAAGAAACAGATGACAGCACTTTACTATCAGAATTAGCAGAAAAAGCTGAAAAAAGAGAAGCTCCAGAAGACAAACCACTAACTGTTTTAACAACAGCTTGCAAAGGTTGTGTTCCTTCAAGAATTTATGTAACAGACCTATGTCAAGGTTGCGTAGCTAGACCTTGCGTAAATACTTGTAAATTCGGAGCTATCTCAATTCAAAACGGCAAATCAGTAATTGACCCTGCTAAATGTAAAAATTGCGGAATGTGTGCTCAAGTTTGCCCATATCAAGCAATTCAAAAAATCATCGTACCTTGCGAAAGTGCTTGCCCTGTAGGTGCAATTGCAAAAGATGAAGACGGCCATGCAAGAATTGATTTTGAAAAATGTATTTCTTGCGGAAAATGTGCATCAGCTTGTCCATTCGGCGCTGTACATGAAAAAAGCCAAATTATTGATGTATTAAAAAATATAAAAGCAGGTAAAAAAGTAATTGCAATGGTAGCACCTGCAATGTTTGGCCAATTACCTTGCACTCCAAAACAACTAAAAGAAGCTATTATGAAACTTGGCTTTACAGATGTTTATGAAGTAGCACAAGGTGCAGATGTAACAACAAAAAATGAAGCAGCTGAATTTGTAGAAAGATTGGAAAAAGGTGCAGAATTTATGACAACATCTTGTTGTGCAGGTTACAATGAGCTTGTTGATAAACATATTCCTGATATGAAACCTTTCAGATCAGACACAAAAACTCCAATGTACTATACAGCAGAAATCGTAAAACAAGAAAATCCAGATGCTGTTACAGTATTCTTCAGCCCTTGCGTTGCTAAAAAACGTGAAGCTCTGAATAATTCAAACGTAGATTACGTTCTAAATTACGAAGAAATTGGAGCTTGGATGATTGCTTTAGGAATCCAAGTTGCAGAATGCGGAGAAAGTGAATTCAAAACAGAAGCATCTGCAGAAAGCAGAAATTACTGCGTAACAGGCGGAGTTGCAAAAGCAGTTCAAACATTGTTACCTGAAGAAATTCCTGCACACCCTGTAATTATTGACGGATTAACAAAACAAACTGTAAGAGATTTGAAAAAATATGCTAAAAACGGTATGTGCGATTTAGGCAACTTAATTGAAGTTATGGCTTGCACAGGCGGTTGCTTAGGCGGAAACTCTACAGTCAACGCAATGAAACCGGCATTAAAACAGGTTACAAATTACGTAAATGAAAGTACTTCTATAAAAGAACAAAAATAAAAAATAAAAAGCGGGAATTAAAATCCCGCTTTTTTATTATATAATAAAGCTATGGAAAATAAGAAGAGAAAAATAAGTATTATCGGTTCCACAGGTTCAATCGGAACTCAAGCATTAGAAGTTATTGAAAAATTACAGGATAAATTTGAAATTATAGCTCTTGCAGGCGGTCACAATAAAGATCTTTTGCAAAAACAAGCAGAAAAGTTTAAACCTAAATACACCTGTCTTGGGGAAGAAGGTTTAGAAAAAATTTGTTCTGATAAAGAAAATGATATTATCTTGGTAGCTTGCTCTGGGAAAATTGGGCTTCGTCCGACATTAACAGCTATAAAAAACGGTATTGATATTGCACTTGCAAATAAAGAAACACTTGTTATGGCAGGTGATATTGTAATGAAAGAAGCAAAAAAATACGGGGTAAATATAATCCCTGTAGATAGCGAACATTGTGCAATTCATCAATGCATAAAAGATATTACACAAGTTGATAAATTAATAATAACAGCTTCAGGCGGACCATTTTTGCACAAATCAATAGATGATATGAAAAATGCAACAGTAGAGCAAGCTCTTGCTCATCCACGTTGGAATATGGGTAAAAAAATTACCGTAGATAGTGCAACTTTGATGAATAAGGGATTGGAAATAATTGAAGCACACCACCTATTCGGTTTTGATTATGACAAAATTGACGTTGTTGTACACCCACAAAGTATTGTGCATTCTGCAATTGAATATGTTGATGGTAGTGTTATTGCTCAAATTGGCTTGCCTAGTATGCATATTCCTATCCAATATGCAATCACTTATCCTGAACGCTTTGAAGGTATTAAATCAAAAAGTTTCAGTTTTGCAGATATTGCAAGATTAGATTTTGAAAAGCCTGATTATGAGAAATTCCCAACAGTTAAACTTGCTTATGAAATGGGTAAACTAGGCGGAACTGCAACTGTATGTATGAATGCAGCGAACGAAGAAGCAGTATTTGCATTTCTTGACGGCAAAATAAAACTTTATAACATATACGAAATAACAAAGAAAATGTGCGATGAACATAAAGTTATAAAGAATCCGACAATTGATGAAATCTTTGCAGTAGATAAAGAAATCCGAGAAAAAACAAAAAATTATATTTCCATTCTTTAATCTGGGATAAATTCAAAAAGTTCTTGTGAGTTACACTGCAAAATATTACATAATTTATTTAAGGTATCAAAATCGATACCTTTAGTTTTGTTATGATAAATTTTATTTAGGGCATTTTGACTAATTCCGGTTAATTTTGAAAGTTCAGACACTCTCATTCTTTGCTCCCCGAGAATTATTGATAATCTATTTTTAATCATAATCACATTTTAACAGTTTATAATTTTGGGATTGTAAATTACATTTATACATGTTATAATTACATGTATAGATGTATAAATTAGCAATATTAATTAACTATAAGGAGAATTTTTAATGAAACGAGCTTTTACCTTAGCTGAAGTTCTTATAACTATTGGTATAATAGGTATTGTTGCTGCGATGACAATACCATCTTTAATTGCAAATAATCAAAAAAAAGAACTACAAACAGCTTTAAAAAAAGCTTATTCAGTAATATTACAAGCATATAATCAATTAAGTTATGATGAAGGATATCCTGTAAATTATTACACCTTTGGATATGATAATTTTAAACCTTATTATATTAAATATTTTGATAATCCAATAGATTGTTATAAAGAAAGTTGCGTTGGTAAAGAAACAGATGATGAAGGCTTTGGGAGTAGTATATATAGAAATTATAACAAAACAAATCAAATAGATTCTCATTTATTAGATAATGGGCAATTTATGTTAAAAGATGGAATGCTTATTATGTTGGAAGTTGATGGTAGTAAAATTTTTATTACAGTAGATATTAATGGTTATAAAAAAAAGCCAAACATATGGGGACAAGATCTTTTCACATTTGAAATTATAAAAGAAGGGAAACTCTTACCTATGGGAGAAAATGGCACGACTTACAAATCAAATACTTATTGTAATAAAACATCAACATCAAGATTAAATGGGATTGCTTGTACCAAAAGAGCTTTAACTGAACACAATTATTGGAAAGAACTACCTTAAAGAATATCCAAAGGATCAACATCAATAGCTAATTTAATATCTTTTGGCATAATAACTTTATTCAAAAAACTTGATATAAATTTGTGTCCTTTGGCGCTCATTTTATTTTTTATCAATATTTGAAAACGATATTGACCATTTAGTCTTTCAATTACACAAGGACTTGGGCCTAAGACTTCAATACGTTCTGAAATCCCAAATTTTTCAATCATAGTACAAAGTCTCAATGCTATTTCTTGAGCAGATTTTTCAGCTCTAAAATTATTTTGTGCACTCAAAATAAGTCTGACTATTTGACTAAAAGGCGGATAATCAAATTCTTCTCTCGCAACAATTTCTGTCGCATAAAATTCTCCGTAATTTTGAGATTTAGCACTTTCTAGTGCATAGAAATCAGGATTGTAAGTTTGGAACAAAACTTTTCCTGCAAATTCTCCACGTCCTGCACGTCCTGCAACCTGAGTAAGCAGTTGGAAACCTCTTTCTGATGCTCTAAAGTCTGGCAAATTAAAACTTGCATCAGCAGAGATTACACCTACAAGTGTTACATTTGGATTATCCAGACCTTTTGCAATCATTTGCGTTCCAACTAAAATATCAATATCACCCCGTTGGAATTTTTCTAATAATCTAATGTGTTCGCCCTTACGCACAAGAATATCACTATCAATACGTTCGACATTATTTTCAGGAAAAATATCTTTTATGTATTGTTCAATTTTTTGAGTCCCGGTACCGCTATTTTTAAATGCATCAGAACCACATTCAGGGCATACATCAGGGAAATATTCCGTATGATTACAGTAATGACATTTAAGCATTTGATCTTTTGAATGCCAAATCATTGGGATTGCACAATTCGGACATTCAATTACATGACCGCATGCCTGACATTGTGTGAAAGTCGAAAAACCGCGTCTGTTTATCAAAAGAATTACTTGTTGTCCTTTTTCAAGAGTTTCTCTAATTTCTGTTTGCAAAGGAATAGAAATTACATTTTTATAAGCAGCTCTACCATGATCTTGCATGTTTATAACAGTTACAGGGGGAACTTTTGCATCATTAAATCTTTTTTTCATTTCAAAAAGATTACCTGAATTAACAGCTCTATAATAAGTTGAAATATCAGGAGTTGCAGAGCCTAAAAGCAGCGAGCAGTTATGAAATTCCGATAATTTTTTAGCTACTACTCTCGCATCATAACGCGGAGCAGGAGTAGTTTGCTTATAAGCACTTTCATGTTCTTCATCAATAATTATCAAACCAATATTTTTCAACGGAGCAAAAACTGCAGATCTCGCACCTGCTAAAATTTTAATTTCATCTTTATAAAGCTTTTGCCAAACATCATATCTTTCACCGTCAGATATACTGCTGTGCCATATCGCTACATCTTCAGTTCCAAATTTTTTTGCAAGACGTTTTGTCAACTGAGATGCAAGAGCAATCTCAGGAGCTAAGAAAAGAACATTTTTCCCTGCTTTAATCGTATCATCTATAAGTTTGAAATAAACCTCAGTCTTACCAGATGCAGTAACACCATGAAGTAATATTTCATTAGGAGCATCTATTTTATTTTTAATTCCTTCATAAACTTTCTTTTGATCTCCTGAAAGTTCAAATAACGCTTCTCTTTCAGTAATCCTTAAAATATCAAGAGGATTTCGGTATAATTCTTCTTGCATAAGTTTTACACAACCTAGTTGTTCAAGTTTTTTTATCGTAGCTCTTGTTGTTTTTGCATATTTTTCAAACAAAATAAGAGGCATTTTCCCTGATTTTTCAAGCAATTCCAAAACCTGAATTTGTCTTTTTGTAGCACCGTCATATTTCACAAATTCAATTAATTGTTCTGTTTTTGAAGCTTTTTCAATTAACTTCATAGGAATTGCAGCATTCAAAACAGTTACCAAATCACAACAATAATAATTTGCAACCCACTCTAAAAGTTTTAAATATTCAATCGAAAAAAGCGGAGTCTCATCAAGAATTTTATTAATCTTTTTTACCTTAAAATCCCCAGGTAAATAATCAGAAAACCCTACACAAAAAGCATTAATCAGCCCTTGTCTTCCAAAAGGCACAAGTATTGCCTGCCCGATTTTAATTTTATCTTGCATTTCGTCAGGAATTAAATAACTAAAAGTTTTAACTCCCAAACCTTTTATATTTACAAGTGCTGATGCGTATTTGTTCAAATTATCTCCTTTAAAATAAAAAATAATTTAAAAACAGAAGGAGTAGGTAAAATACCTACTCAGCTTCTGACATAAATTCTTTACGAGCTTCTTGAATAGCTTCTTCCAACAAATCAAGCTGATCAGGAGAAAAAGTTACACCTTTTTTAGTAGGAAGCCAAGTTGCACCATCATCAGTTGTGTAGAATATTCTCATATTCAAATAGCTTCTTCCTTTGTATTCACTAACAGAAATTTGTAATTGTTCAGTTTCACTTCTTTCAATAGTAGCCAAAATTTTAGCGTCTGCCATTATAATCTCTCCTTACTTAAATGTTACATTTTAATCTTAGCACAGAAAACTCATTTTTATGTTAAAGTTTAAATAAAAATAAGGAGAAAATTTATGATAAAAGTAGCTGTATGCGGAGCAATGGGTAAAATGGGCAAAGAAGTATGCCAAGCAGTTCTTGACTGTCCTGATACCGAATTGGTCGCAAAAATAGATATTGCAAGCGATGAAATGTACCACCATATTGAAGATGCAAATCGAGTTGTAGATATAGATGTATTAGTTGATTTTACTCAACCAAAATCAATTTTTGAAAATGCAAAATACTGCCTAAATAACGGAATAAAAATTGTAATAGGCACAACAGGTCTAAAAGATGAAGAAATAGAATTTTTGAAAAAACTTTCACAAGAAAAAAATACAGGCTGTTTAATTGCTCCAAACTTTTCAACAGGAGCAGTTTTGATGATGATGTTTGCTCGTCAGGCTGCAAAATATTTTGATAATGCAGAAATCATAGAACTTCACCACAACCAAAAGAAAGATGCACCATCAGGTACTGCGATTAAAACTGCTGCAATGATGGCAGAAGTCAAAGATGATTTTACAAAAAATAATTGTCCTGAAACTGAAACAATAGAAGGTGCAAGAGGCGGAAATTCTTATTCAAATATTCACATACATTCTGTAAGAATGCCTGGTTACATCGCATCACAAGAAGTAATTTTCGGTTCATCAGGCCAAATTATGACAATCCGTCACGATTCAATGGACAGAAAATGCTATATGCAAGGAGTATTGCTTGCAGTAAAACACGTCGCAGAGAAAAACGACTTTGTCTATGGACTTGACAATATTATGTAATTAAACATTTTTAATCAAATCATTTATATCAACATCCAAAACCCTTGCTATATCAATGATTTTTAATATAGTAGGGTTTTGTCTTGCTGTTTCAATAAAACTAATCGTAATCCTAGATGTATCTACAAGTTCTGCAAGTTCTTCTTGGGAAATACCTTTTTTCATTCTTGCAAATTTTATATTTAAACCTAATGTTTTTAAACGCTCATTAATCATAGCTATTATTCTAATGGGTTGACATACATTACTCCATAAGATATAATAAAATTATGATTAATATAATAAACAAAAATAAAGCATATATAACATCAAACGGCTTTACTCTGGCTGAAGTATTAATTACACTAGGCATTATTGGTATAGTAGCAGCAATGACTATGCCTAGTTTAATTGCAAATTACAGAAGCAAAGTTGCAGTTACACAATTAAAAAAGATGTATTCTGTAATGTCGCAAGCAATGCTATTTACAGTACAAAAAGACGGTGATTATTCATCATTATATGAAGTTCAAGACAAAAATAACCAAAGTATACAAAATTGGTACAATACAAATCTAAAACCTTATTTAAAAATAACAAATGAATGCTTTAATAAAGCAGGATGCTGGGCAGATACCGGAACTAAAACGCTTAATGGAGGGACCCCAAGTTGGGATAAAAATGCTGTTGGTATTGGATCAAATATAGTAGTATTTAATACAATTGATGGGTATGCTGTAAGCTTAGATGCATATGATGATGATGGTTCATATTGGGGAGTAACAGTTCCCAATAAACAATATGTAGCAATGTATGTAGATGTTAACGGCAAAAAAAGACCAAATGTAATTGGGAAAGATACATTTGTATTTGTATTTTCAGAACGAGGCTTTGTGCCTGCAGGGAAAGATAAAACTGATAATCAGGTTAATGCTGATTGCAGTAAAACAGGAAACGGATATTTTTGCTTTGAAAAAATTATGCGTAACGGCTGGAAAATTGATAAAGAAAATTTGTGGTAATATAAATTCATTGTGCTATAATCATAATAAGTCAATATAAATTTGACTATTTATAGAATTTTGAAAGGTGGCAGAATGAGAAAACCAAATATCGCAATTTTAGGCGCAACTGGCGTTGTAGGTAGAGAAATTACAAAAATAGTTGATGAATTAGGAATTCAATTCAATGAGATTAAATTTTTATCAAGTGCAAAATCTGCAGGAACGAAATTAGAATTCCAAGGAAAAACCTACACCGTAGAAGAAGCTAAACCTGAAAGTTTTGATGGTGTAAATATCGTACTAGCTTCAGCCGGCGGTTCTACATCTCAAAAATTTGCCCCTGAAATCGTTAAACGAGGCGGCGTATTAATTGATAATTCAAGTGCTTTTAGAATGGAAAAAGATGTTCCGCTTGTAATTGCTTATGTTAACGATGAAGATTTGAAAAAGCATAAAGGTATAATCGCAAATCCAAATTGTTCAACATCACAATTAATGCTAGTATTAAAACCATTACATGAAAAAGCTAAAATCAAAAGATTAATAGTATCAACATATCAAGCTGTATCAGGTGCAGGGCTTGCTGCAATTAATGAACTTACAGCAAATACTAAAGCGACTTTAGCAGGAGAAGAATTTGAAAATAAATGTTTCAAAAAACCTATTTCTTTCAACGTAATTCCGCAAATTGATGTATTCTGTGATAACGGATACACAAAAGAAGAAATGAAAGTAGTGAAAGAAACTAAAAAAATTCTTCACTTACCGGAAGAATTACCAATCTCTTGTACAGCTGCACGTGTACCTGTTTATAACGGGCATTCTGAAGCTGTTGATATTGAATTTGAAAATGAAATTTCTCCTGATGAAGTAAGAGAAATCTTAAAAAATTCTTTCGGAATAAAAGTTATAGATAATCCTGACAATTTTGAATACCCTACAACTCGTGATGCATCAGGAGTTGATCCTGTATTTGTCGGCAGAATTAGAAAAAATCTAGCCTTCAATAACGGTATTTCACTATGGTGCGTAGCTGATAACTTAAGAATTGGCGCAGCATTAAATACTGTCAGAATTTGTCAAAAAGTTATAGAAATGGAGTTATACTAAAGCAATGCAAATATCTAAATTAACAATTACCCCGCTTACATCAGGATGTTATACTTCAATCATAGAAAAACCATCTCCTGAAGTAGCAGGCCGATTTATCAAAGAAAGACTAAGCACAGGAAGTTACTATGATCATAAAACCGCAAAAATTTTTAGAAAAATACCTAAATTTCTAAAAGATTTGGTAAATCCTCAAAGCAAAGTCTCAAATGAAAGAAAATTTAATACATATTACTAAAATAAAACCCACAGAAATGTGGGTTTTATTAATATAACTTTACAAGAAAAGCAATTTTTATTTTCATTATTCTTTACCAATATAAATAGGAGAAAAAAATGAAAATTGCAAATTCAATAAATAAAAACATGGGCAGAATTCCAACTCGCTTTGACGATATTATGAAAGATATACAATCAGAAAAAATAAAAAAATATTTTGACCAAAAACCACCTGAAATCAAACAAGGTAGTTATATTATCGGAAATGTGTTCGGGAAAATTCTTGACAAAGTAGTGTAATATTACTTTTTGTTAAACCAATGCGACTTTCTAACCTGTTTTTGGTACAATTATTGTAAGGAAACAGGGATATGTTAGTAAAAAGAGAAGATTTAAGAGCACTGATTAATAAAATCCATAATGCAGGCAAAACAATTGTAACAACAAACGGTTGTTTTGATATTTTGCACGTTGGTCACGTAAGATATTTGGAAAAAACTAAAACTTTTGGTGATTATCTAATTGTTTTATTAAATTCAGACAAATCAGTTAAAAGTATAAAAGGGCCATCACGACCAATTAACAATGAAATGGATCGTGCAGAAATATTAAGCGCTTTGAGATGTGTAGATTATGTGGTATTATTTGATGAAGACAGTCCTAGAAATCTTTTAGATGAAATGAAACCTGACGTTTACACAAAAGGCGCAGATTATACTATGGAAACTCTTCCAGAAGCCGATATTATGAAAAAAAACGGCACCAGAGTTGAATTCATAGATTTTGTAAAAGGTAAATCAACTACAAAAACTATTGAAAAAATGAAGGAGGCATAATTCTCTTAACATATTATGAGTGAATATCTATACATACTCTTTGATGAGCCAAATAAAAATATATTAATCGGAACAACTTCAAATTTATTAATGCATATGCATGAAATAAAAAATAAAACAAACGATATTTACAAAAATGAATATGAAATAAACAAACTTGCATATTATGAAAAATTTGACGAACTTTCTCAAGTAATAATCCGAGAAAATGAATTAAAAAATCTTTCTAAAGAAAACTTAATAAGTCTAATAAAAGAAGACAATCCACAATGGAACGATTTGCACGATACCATACTAAAAATATGGAATACATCAGCAAAACTTCACGACAAAAACCAAATTACACAAAAAGGAGATAATATATGAAAACCTTTACATTAGAAGAAATCACACATATCACAGGTGGTATGTTAACAAAGGTGGAAGACGTAAAAATTTCACAAATTGCACCTCCGCTATTGTCAGATGAAAATACTCTTGCTCTAGCTTTGGGCGAAGAAGAAATTGCAAACCTTGCAAAATCAAAAGCAAAAGCAGCATTAGTACCATTAGGAGTTCAAATTGACGGACTTACAACTATCGAAGTTGAAAGACCAAGACTTGCAATGATGAAATTGTTAAATCTTTTCTATGTTGCACCTGAAGTATATAAAGGAGTTCATCCTTCAGCAACTATTCATCCTACAGCTAAATTAGGCGAAAATGTAGAAATTGGTCCTAATGTAGTTGTGTCACACGATGCTATAATTGGTGATAATACTAGAATTGCAGCAAATTCATATATTGGCGGCGGTGTAAAAATCGGTAAAAACTGCTTTTTCCACGCTGGTGTAAATGTAGGTGACAGAGTTCAAATCGGAGACGATGTAATTTTACATCACGGAGTATCATTAGGTGCTGACGGTTTCAGCTTTGTAACAGAAAATCCTGACAACATTGAACAAGCTAGAAAAGATGGAGAAATCAAAGAAACAAACACAAAACATGTTATCTTTAAAATTCCTTCAATCGGTGCTGTTGTAATCGGTAATAATGTTGAAATCGGAGCTAACACAACTATTGACAGAGGAACAATTGAAAATACAACTATCGGTGATAATACAAAAATTGATGACCTTGTAATGATTGGTCACAATTGTAAAATCGGCGAAGGTTGTTTAATCGTATCTCAAGTAGGTATTGCAGGAAGTTGTGTAATCGGTGATAGAGTTGTTATCGCCGGTCAAGCAGGTCTTGCAGACCATATCGAAATCGGTTCAGATACAATTATTACAGCAAAAGCTGGCGTTACAAAATCATTCCCTGAAAAATCAATCGTTGTAGGTATTCCTGCAATGCCAAGAAAAGATTTCATTAAACAACTTAAAACAATGAAAGATGCTCAAGAAATCTTTGCAAAATTCAGAAAATATGAACCATTATTAAAAGAATTTGAGGATAATATCAATAATGACCACAATTCTTAAAGAGACATCAATAACAGGCAATGGGCTTATGAAAAATAAGCCCTGCACTGTAAACTTTTTTCCATCAAAAACAGGCAAAATAAGATACTTTATCAATGGTGCAGAACCATTTGAAGCTTGCGCTGATAATGTATTAGCGACAGATCATTGTGTTGTTTTAGGAAACAAAAAATCTAAAGCAATGTTGACAGAACATTTGACAGCTGCTTTAGCTTTTTGCGGAATAGACAGCATTGATATTTGTATGGACGAAATGGAAGTACCGGCACTTGACGGAAGTTCTAAAAAATGGGTTGAACTTTTTGAAAAAGCTGGGATTGAAAAACATTTATTTGAAAAAACAAAACATTATACAGTTACAGAACCTGTATATTATTTGAACGGAAAAACAAGTCTTGTAATATTACCTGCAGATGATTTATATATTTCTTATGCAGTAAATTATGATCACCCAGATCTAACAAGACGCTGGGTTGCATATAACCCGAAAAATAAACAAGAAATCATTGAAGCAAGAACTTTTGGATTTTATAAAGATTTGAAAAAATTCCAAATGCTTGGTTTTGCACAAGGTGTTACAATCGAAAATACATTAGGGCTTAAAGATGATGGATATACATCAGAATTACGTTCTGAAAATGAACCTATTAAACATAAAATTCTGGATTTAATCGGTGATTTGTATTTAACAGGTGTAAATCCGCTAAATTTGAGATGCCAAATCTTAGTTAAAGAAGCAGGTCATGCAGTACATATCAAAACTGCCAAATTATTAAAAGATAAATTAATAGAATGTAAATAAGGAGACAGAAATGACAGAAGAAACTAAACAAGAAGTTTTGCAATTTGACACAATGCAAATTATGGAAATGATTCCACACCGTTACCCATTCTTATTAGTAGACAGAATTACAGAATGTGTACCAGGTAAATACGCAAAAGGGTATAAAAATATGACTATGAATGAACAATTCTTCCAAGGTCACTTCCCTAACAACCCAATCATGCCTGGCGTATTGCAATTAGAAGCTATGGCTCAATGCTCAGCTCCTGTATTAATGACAATGCCTGAATTCAAAGGCAAATTAACTCTTTATGCAGGTATAGACGGTGTAAGATTTAAAAATATCGTAAGACCTGGTGACAGATTTGATATGGAAATCGAACTTACAAAAGTTAAAGGCCCTATCTGCAAAGCTCACGGTATCGGAAAAGTTGACGGAAAAGTATGTGTAGAAGCAGATATGACTTTTGCTCTTAAATAGAAATAATAATTAAAATAAATAAAAAAGACTTGAGAAATTCTCAAGTCTTTTTTTTATTATTCAAAATCTAAACTAAATTTTACATATTCTTCTTCATTATCAAAAATTTTAACAATAGTTATTCCATCTTTATCAAAAATAGAAGCTTTTAAAAATTTTCCTTCTTCATAATTTATTATAGATTTTATTGCAGAACTATCTCTAAATTCAACATCTTTAATTCTATTCCCAGTGTCATCAAATTCAGAATAATAATTCAAATGAATACCGTCATTTGACGCAAATTCCTTACTTAGTTTTCCATTTTCAAATTGTTGAACAACATTTTCAGATCTTTGACCTTCAATTTTAGAGAAATCAAAATATTTTTTATCTAAAACAAACGGTTTTTTACTATCAGGAATTTCAGATAAATTTACTTTATTTTGACTTTTTTTAGCACCGCGTTTTCTTGAACTTTTTTTAGTTTTTGGTCTTTCAGACACCATATCATCAATAATATTATTATCTTCAGATGCAATATTTTTATCATCATTTTTGATAACTTGTTCTGCTAAATCTTGTCTATTAGAAACATTTTCTGCTGTTTCAGCATTTGATTTTTTTATTCCATCTACATTAATATCAGAGGATTCAGGCTTTGGAGTTTTTGAATTAGGAATTACATCTTCCGTCAAATTTGTTTTCTTTATACCATTACCACCATGACGTCTTATATAATATAAACCACCAATAACTATTGCGGCAGCAGCTGTTGCCGCAAGCGTATATTTAATAATTTTTTGTTTTTTTTCTTTCTGACTATCTGTATTTTCTAATTTCAGATTTTGTTCTGTATTATTAGTTGAAGATGCAAAATTAACATAATTAGATTTAATATTCTGAATTTTCATAATCTACG
>CAUDIU010000022.1 GCA_958449715.1 uncultured Clostridium sp.
TCAAGAAGCTTTGAGAGTGCCCCCCCCCCGCAAAACATAGATTATTCTAAGGGCTTCACGCTTGCGGAAGTTTTAATAACTTTAGGAATTATTGGAATTGTTGCGGCAATGACAATGCCTACATTAATTCAAAATTACCAAAAGAAAGAAGCTACAATAAGACTAGAACAAGCATATTCAATTATTTCTCAAGCAGTGAAAATGTCCGAACTGGCAAACGGACCAATTGAATATTGGGAAATAAATAAAACTAATAATTCTGGGGATACAACTACAACTAAAAATTTTGTCGAATATTATATAAAACCATATATAAAAAATATAAATTCGATACAAATGAAAACATCAGGAATGCCATATGAATATTATTATTACACAAGAGATGGAAAACTTGTAACAGGCGGAGGTCATACTCATTATAGTTTAGCTCTTGTAAATGGTGTATACTTACATTTTAATGCAAGTTATGGAACATCTAACAAAATCGATATAAGAATAGATACTAATGGCGAAAAAAGACCTAATATTATAGGTAGAGATACATTTTTTGCAACAATATATCCCAAATATGAATTATATGGAACCGGAATGACTAGAACTCAATTATTTAATTTGTGTAAGAAAGATGATTATAATTCACAAAAAAACTGTAGCGGATTAATACAGGCTGACGGTTGGGAAATAAAAAAAGATTATCCTTGGTAAATAAAAGCTCTCAAAAACTTGAGAGCTTTTTAAATTTATTTTTTATTTACAACTGCATCTATCATACCTTTAAATAGTGGATGCGGATGTTCTGGTCGAGACTTAAATTCAGGGTGGAACTGACAAGCAACAAACCAATCAAGTTTTGGCAACTCTACAACTTCTGCTAACATTCCATCAGGCGACATTCCTGAAAATACTAATCCTGCATCTGCAATTTGTTGTAAATATTCATTATTTACTTCATATCTATGTCTATGACGCTCTGAAATCTTTTCTTTTCCGTATGCTTTTTGAGCTTTTGAGCCTTTTTTCAAAATACAATCATATGCACCTAATCTCATTGTACCACCATAGCCATGGACATTTTTTTGTTCCAACATTAAATCTATTACTGGGTTTTGAGCATTTTCATCAAATTCTTTTGAATTTGCACCTTTAATACCTACAACATTTCTAGCATATTCTATTACAGCACATTGCATACCTAGACATAGACCTAAGAATGGTACATTATGTTCTCTTGCGTATCGAATTACATTTAATTTCCCTTCGATACCTCTAACACCAAAGCCCCCAGGTACAACTACAGCTTGAACATCTTTCATTAATTCTTTACAATCAGCATAATCTATACATTCTTCTGAATTTATCCATTTTATTTCTACTTTCACATCATCTGCATAACCAGCATGTTTTAAAGATTCTACAACAGAAATATAAGCATCTGATAATTTTGTATATTTCCCTGCAATTGCAACTTTAACTGTACCATGTGGATTTTTAATATTTTCAACAAGTTTTTCCCAACTTGATAAATCAGCTTTTCTATCTTCTATTCTTAACATATCAAGAATAACACCGGCCATATTTTGCTGTTCTAATGCAAGTGGTACTTCATAAATACTTTTCATATCACGACACTCTATTACAGCCTCTTTTGGTACTGAACAGAATAGAGCCAATTTTTCTTTTTCTGTTTTAGGAATAGGTTTTGTAGTACGACATACCAATATTTCAGGTTGAATACCATAACTTCTCAATACTTGAACACTGTGCTGAGATGGTTTTGTCTTTAATTCTCCTGATGTTGGCAAGTATGGAAGTAATGTTGTATGAACTGAAACAGCATTTCCTATACCTACTTCAGTTTTGAACTGCCTAATAGCCTCAATAAAAGGTAAACTTTCAATATCACCAATTGTTCCACCAATTTCAATCAATTGAAAATCAGGTTTAAATTGTTTTGTAGCACCTAAAATTCTTGACTTAATTTCATTCGTAATATGAGGAATTACTTGTACTGTTGCACCTAAATAATCACCACGACGTTCTTTTTCTATAACAGTTTGATATACACTGCCAGATGTTACATTGTTGAATTTTCCTAAAGATGTATCAGTAAACCTTTCATAATGGCCTAAATCCAAATCTGTTTCAGCACCATCATCTGTCACAAAAACTTCACCATGCTGATAAGGATTCATTGTTCCTGGGTCTACATTTATATAAGGGTCAAATTTTTGGTTAATTACTGAAAAACCTCTTGCCCTTAGTAAGCGACCTAAAGAAGCTGCAATAATACCTTTTCCTAATGAACTTACAACTCCGCCTGTTATAAAAATATACTTAGTCATTTTCCACCTCAAAATTTAAAAATAATACTTATGAGAAACTAAAAATTAAATTTCTCTTTTACCACTTAACCCCAATATAAAATATTAATATTAAAATCTACATAGATTTATTCTATGTAGATTTTAATAAAACTAATTAATTTTTGGAACTTTAAAAAATCCGTTTTCTTCTTCAGGAGCATTAGCCATCAAATCTTCCTTACTAATTTCCTGAACTACTTTGTCTTCTCTCATTACATTACAAAAATCTATAACTTGTGTCATAGGTTTAACGTTAGATGTATCAACTTCATTCATTTGATCAACATATTTTAAAACATCACCTAACTGTTTTGTATATAATTCTTTTTCTTCTTCTGTTAATTCTAATCTTGCAAGTTTTGCAACGTGTTCTACATCTTTTATCGTAATCATAATTCTACTCCATTATTTTATTATGGTAACACAAAAATTTTTCATGCAAAAAATTATTACATAAATTTAATGATTTCTAAAATAAAAAAGTTATGTTATAATACTAATAATATTGGAGATAATTTTGTTGGAGAATAAAGAAAAAAAAGTTGAAGACCTAGATGAGCAAATTCTCATTTACAAAGAATGTAAAGATGAGAAGAAAAAGCGCATGCTCCATATTAATATTGTCGAAAACGGTATGTATCTTGTAAAAAAAATCGCAGGAAATATTTCAGCTCAATCAGGCATTTCAAATGAAGATTTGGTACAAGTTGGATCTATCGGACTGATTAAAGCTATTGAATTTTTTAAACCTGATAAAAATACAAGATTTAAAACTTATGCATCCTATTTTATAAGAGGAGAAATAAAACATTACCTTAGGGATAAAGCTTCAATAATTAAAGCTCCAAGAGAATTGCAAGAATTAGTATTTAAAATAAGTACAGCCGTAAAACAACTAAAAGAAGATGGCTTTGAAGATCCGACAGAAGAACAAATTGCAGAAACTGTTGGCGTTTCTGTAAAGAAAATACACGAAGTAATGGAACTTGAACTTTGTAAAAGTACATTATCTTTGGATCAAGCAATATCATCAGTAGATGATGATGATTTAACTCTTATTGACAAAATTCCATCAGGCGACTATCAAGAATTTATGAATTCATACGAAAACAAACTGATGTTAGCTGCAGCCATAAAAAAATTACCAAAAGATTTACAAGAAATAGTAGAAATGAGTTACTATCAAGACTTAAATCAAAGAGAAATTTCTGAAAAGATAAATATTTCTCAAATGCAAGTATCAAGAAGATTAAAAAAAGCTTTAAGTAAAATGTACGAAATAATCAAATCAAAAGACGATAATTAAATCAAGGAGACATAAAAATGGGAGCATTAATTGCAATTTTAGCACTGGTATTTGTAACAGGGCTATGCATTGGAAGTTTTTTAAACGTAGTAATTTTAAGGACATTAAGTGAAGAATCAATAGTATTTCCTGCTTCAAAGTGTCCAAAATGTCAAACACCATTAAAATGGTGGCACAATATTCCTGTTCTTTCTTACATTTTTTTAAGAGGTAAATGTGCTTTTTGTAAAGAACATATAAGCATTCAATATCCTATTATTGAATTATTAACAGGTATAATATTTACATTATTATTTATGAAATTCGGTGTAAGCGTTGATACACTATTTGCATGGGTAGTTTCAGCAATACTAATCGTTATAGCTGGAACTGATATTAAAGAAAAAGTTGTATATGATATACATACATATACCCTTATTGGTATTGGATTGATATACGCTATAGTCGTAACAGGACTTTCTTTATACCAATTACATGCTGCAGGCACTCCTATCGAATTTACAAAATACTTAATTCTTAATAACCCAATATCAAGCTCACTTTTAGGAATGATTGCAGGAGCATTAATTCTTGAAATATGTGCAAGAGCCGGATATTTATTTGCTGGAACACGAGCATTTGGAGAAGGCGATACATTTATCGCAGCTGGTCTTGGAGCTCTTTTTGGATGGAAAACATTACTTATAGTACTAGCGTTATCTGTAATCATTCAAGTAATAATATTTTTACCAATCTTTATAAGAGGACTTGTTAAAAATAAAGAGTGGAAAACATTAATTTCATTCACCATATTTGCATTATTCGCGATCACTTTTTATGCATTACAATATTTTAGAATAATTACAGTTGATAATGCTATTTTATATATCATTCTTGCAATAATACTAATACTATTAGGCATTGTATCTTGTGTATTAATATTCAAAGGACTAAGAGAACACCCAGAAAATAGAACATATATGCCATTTGGCCCAGCAATGGTAGCAGCTGCATTTATTGCATTAATTTTATAAAAACATATTTTATATCACATAAAAAACTCACTAATTTTATCATTAGTGAGTTTTTTATTTTTTAATTAATTATATTGAAAGAATTTTTAATGCTTCTTTTAAAATTTCTTCAGCTGAGGCTTTGTCATTTAGGATTGCAACAGCTTTAGAAATTGCATCTTGAATTTCTGCACGTTCATAACCCAGTGAAACAAGTACCATTTGAGCATCTTCAACAGCTTGATTATCAACTTTTGCAGGAGTAATAGACGTAATTTTTATAGGTTCTTTAGTTTGATAATTCATTAACTTATCTTTTAATTCCAAAATAATCTTTTGCGCTAATTTAGGACCTACCCCTTTTGCTCTTGTAATTTCTTTATAATTTCCATCAATCACAAAACCAATAAGCTCTGATGATTCAAATTCATCTAAAAGAGTAAGAGCCATTTTAGATCCAACTCCTGATACAGAAGTTAAAATATTAAATATATCTCTGTCCTCTTTATGTAAAAAACCGCATAGACTCATTTTATCTTCTCTATGCAAAAGCACAGTATAAATTTTAATATCTCCATCAGGAATTTCATTAAAATCACGTTTAGTAATTTCTAAAAGATAGCCAATACCTGAAGTTTCGACAGTAACAAAAGTTCCTTTAGTTGAATTTGTTTTTCCTGCAACAATTCCTTTTATATAATCGTACATTAATTTTCCCTCAAAGTTCTTCTAATCACTGCGATATCTTGATCAAGATCTTTATTAGTTTTTAAATCATCTCTTATTTTTTCATATGAATAAAGCATAGTCGTATGTTTCTTTTTGAAAAACTCTGCTATACTTTCAAAACTTTTTTGAGTAATTTCACGTGCCATATAAACTGCAACATGACGAGCTGATGATACTCTTTGATTTCTTGCTGAGCTTAAAAAATCACTCAATGATACGCCATAATATTCACCTACAGCACGAGCAACTTTTTCAATTGTAATTTCTTGTTTCATACTCTCACAATTTAAAACTTTTTTAGCAAATTCAAGAGTTAAATCAGTCTTTTCAATATCAGCATAAGCACTCACCTTATTAAAAGCACCTTCTAACTCTCTGACGTTATTAACGAAATTTTTGGCAATATATTCAAACACATCAAAATCAGCTTTTACATTAGCTTGATCAGCCAAATTTTTCAAAATTGCGACACGCGTCTCAAAATCAGGGGGAGTAATATCAACCATAAGCCCCATTTCAAAACGTGTTCTCAATCTGTCAGGGAGTGTCGGAATATCTCTTGGTAGTCTGTCAGATGTGATTACAATTTGCTTATTTTTGTTATGCAAACTGTCAAATGTATGGAAAATTTCTTCCATAGTGTATGTTTTGCTTTCCAAAAATTGAATATCATCAATCAAAAGCACATCAACATTTCTATACTTTTGACGAAATTTATCCATACGGCTGTTTCTATCATTTCCGCCGCATTGAATATTTTTGATTAATTCATTTACATATTCTTCTGTTTTAATATATTTAACCCTTAATTTTGGTTTATTGAATATAATGTAATGTCCAATTGCTTGCATTAGGTGAGTTTTACCTAAACCTGATGCACCGTAAATAAATAAAGGATTATATTTTTTTGCAGGATTTTGAGCAACAGTAAAAGCTGCTGCATGAGCAAATCTGCTATTTTCTCCAACAACAAAATTTGAAAATTTGTATTTTAAATTAAGATTAGCAGAAGATTGCATTTGAGCCAAATTATCAATAATCTTGCTTTCTTCTGTTTCAGGCAAAGCTCTTTTAGCTTTTTGTAATTCTTTTTTCTTTTCTTTTTGATATTTATCAGCTAATTCTGCATCAAAAGTAATTTGGTATGCAACTTCTTTACCAATAACCTTTTTTAATGCTTCTAAAATCTGGCTATCATAATTAGCCTTAATAACTTGAGGTGCAAGAGAATGAACTGTAGCAAGGAAAAATATATCCCCGTCAAAATTTGCAGGTTCTAAAGCATCCATCCACATTTGAAACGCAGGGGCAGGTACGTTTTCTTTTAAGTTATTTTTTACTTCACTCCAAAGATTTTTTACTTCCAAAATATCCATATAATAATTTTACTATAAAAATAATTTGTACAACACAACAGCACAAGAAACTGACAAATTTAAAGATTCAACATTCGATGCCATTTCAATTTTTACCTCTTTTGTTGAAAAATCAATCAATTCTTGAGACAATCCGTCAGCTTCTGATCCAAACATTACAAGCATTGGCTCATTTATTTTAATATTTTTCAAATATTCTGTTGCTCGAGGCAAAGTCGCAACACGTTCAAATTTTTCAAATAAATTTTTTAATTCAGAAAATTCATTGATGTACACAACAGGAATTTTCCAAAGATTACCAACTGATGAGCGAACACATTTAGGGTTATATAAATCAGTACATTCACTTCCATATAAAACAACTGCATCTGCTCCAAAAGCAGTTGAAGTCCTTAAAATTGTACCTAAATTTCCTAAATCTTTTATATTTTCCAAAAGAACAACTTTTTTTGCATTTTTCAAATCTTTAGGTGAATAAATTTTCTTGAAAGCTACACCAACAGCATCAGGAGCACTATCTGTTGTTGATATTTTCTTTAATACTGGCTCTGTTGTAATAATAATTTTTTCTCCAAGATATTTATACAATTCAGCTTTTTCTTTTAAGACAAAAACATATTCAATATCAACACCTGCTTGATATGCTTCTTCTATACATTTCATACCTTCAAGTAGGAATTTATTTTCTTTATCTCGATATTTTTTTTGCTGTAATTTAACGGTTTGTTTTACCAAATCATTATTAACACTTGTAATTTCCTGCATTGTTATAAAACCTCAAATTCATTCAGCCATTCTTTTTCTTGCTCTGTTAACATTGAAAAATCAATCAATTTCTTTTCATAATTCATATGAACAAAAGATTTGATTTTACCATCTTTCATATAGCAAGAATTTTCAAGTCTTACACCAAAATAATCTTCATTATAAAGACCAGGTTCAATTGTAAAACACATGTTATTTTTAATTTCAACTTTTGCCATTTCATTCTTGCTCAAATTCGGCGGATACTCATGTACACTTACACCAATTCCATGACCTAAACCATGATTAAATACAAAACCGTCAATTTCATTTTCTGAATATATTTTTCGAGCTAGATTATCAATATCATACCCAACTTTTAAATCAGAATTATATGCATTCAAAAACATTTTTAAAACAGTTGTATAAACTCGTTTTTGCAATTCAGAAGGGTTTCCTTTTACAAAAACTCTTGTAATATCAGTTGCCAAACCTTGTTCATAATAAGCTCCGCAATCAATTAATACAAGACTGCCGTCTTTTAAAATTTCATCTTTTGAGCACTTTGAATAATGAGCTAAAGCTGAATTTTTATCCTTTGCAACAATTGATTTAAAACTTAAACTCTTTGCACCAAAACGCTTAAATTCTTTTTCCAACTGCTCTGCAATATCATATTCTGAAATATTATCATTATTTTCAATATAATCCCTAATAGCTTTAACTGCCATATCAGTTCGTTTAAAAGCCTCGATATAATGATTAATTTCATCATCAGTTTTTACTGACTTCATCAATTTTATCGGACTATCAGATAATACCTGAACTTTTTCGCCAATTAATTTATAATCATAAGCATTGATAGTTGATTTATCTACATAAATTTTGCCTTTATAACTTTCGACAAAATCGTCAATATCATCTAACAAACGAGCACGACCTGCTAAAATTACAGCTTTTCCTCTTATTTTAGAAGAATAATTTTTTGAAAAATCTCTTAAGTTAAATAAATAAGCAACTTCTTCTAAATTAGTAATTAAAACAGCACCATCAATATCAATATCTTTTATTTTTTCTTCTACAGAAACACCATCAACTTTTACAATATTTGAACTATCATAATCAATAGTTTTATCTAAAGGATCATTGTTAAAATACTTTAACTTAATACCATTTTTTTCAAGATATTCAACACGTGTTTGAGAATTTTTCTTTGCAAAAATTCCTAAAGTTTCATCTTGAGGAATTTTTTTTATTAACTCTTCTAAAAAAGTTTGCCCTGTCTGCAATTTAACAACAGATACAATATCATGATTAACCTCTAAATCTGCCTGAATATGGTATCTTCCATCAACAAATAAATAAATATCTTCCAAAGTTACTAAAACATCTCCCGTAGAACCTGAAAAATCAGTCAAAAAATATCTTGAATTTTCTTCTAAAGGAGTATATTCTTCCAAATATTTATTCGTAGAATTTACGAGCAGGAAATTTACTCCCTGCTCTTTCATAAATTCTCTAATCTTTTCGACTGAACTAATCATCAATCATGCCTGTCAATTGAATTAAGTGCCAACCAAATTGAGTTTGAACAGGCTCAGAAATTTCACCAATTTCTTTCATCGCAAAAGCTGCATCTTCAAAAGGTTTTACCATAACTCCTTTTTTAAAGAAACCTAAATCTCCACCATCACGACCAGATGGACAAAGAGATACTTCTTTTGCAGCATCAGCGAAAGATTTACCGCCCTTAATTTCTTCTAACAACTTTTTAGCTTCGTCTTCTGATTTTACTAATATATGACTTGCTCGAACTTCTCTTAACATAACTATTTACTCCTATTTTTATTCTACCTTTAAATAATAACATTAAAAAATTTTTATACAATTACCCCATAATTAAAAAACTAGCCCGATAATCTCGGACAAGTTAGTGCATATCAAACATAGAGTCTGTAAATCTTGGGAATAAGCTTGTTATATTTTCAACCAAACCTGCAAAGAGAAAAAATCTTATCGCAACCCCGAAAAAGTGCCTGGATATAACAAGCTTACATATATATAATAACGTTTTTTTTAGGACATTTCACCACTCTTAAGAATTAGTTTTTATAATATTTTATAAAGATTATTGATTAACTCTAAAGGATTAGTTTTTCTTATTTTTTTAATTTAACTCTTGCAAAAAAATTTTTTTATATTATATTAGAGATATGCGGAAGTAACTCAATGGCTAGAGTACCTGCCTTCCAAGCAGGCTGTTGCGAGTTCGAGTCTCGTCTTCCGCTTTTTTTGTACTTTTATCATCTCTTTTGATTATTTTTAAGTGAGGGAAATATGATTAATGAAATTTACGATTTTTCTGATAAGTTAGAAAAACTTCTTATTGCTCTACGCATAAAATTCGTGTTTGAAATCATTGTGATTTGTATTATCGGAATAATTTCTTTTAAGTTAATCGATATACTAGACTCTCATATAAAACAAAAACTATCAGAAGGTAACAATTCCCCACTCACAAGATTTGTTCCAATTTTAAGCAACATATTAAAAGGAATTGTAATATTCTTTTTAGTTGCGTCATTCTTACAAAGTCATGGCTATTCAATGTCATCACTAATAGCAGGTTTTGGAATTACAGGTTTAGCAGTAGGCTTTGCTGCACAACACACTATTGCAAATGTATTTGGAACATTCGGAATTTTATCAGACCACTCATACCAATTAGGTGACTACATCTCTGTTAACGGTTTTGAAGGAAATGTAGAAGATATAAATATGCGTTCCACGAAAATCAGAGCTCTTGATAATTCTCTAATCATATTGCCAAATGATGTAGTTGCCGGTACAGTTATCAAGAATGTAACTAATGGAGAAAAAAGAAGAATTTTTGAAACCTTTGGAGTTACATATGATACATCTGATGAAAAACTAAAAAAGGCAATTTCAATACTTGAAAATATCTTAAAAGATAACCCAAATGTTCATGATGATTTTATCGTATACTTGGAGACATTATCTTCTAGTTCAATTGATATAAAAGTAAATGCGTACACTAAAACAAATGTATATAAAGAATTCCTAAAAATAAGAGAACAAGTTATACTGGAAGCTGTAAGACAATTCAGAGCCGAAGGAATTGACTTTGCATTTCCATCTACAACTGTTTACATGGCTAAAGATGAAAATTAAAATTATTGCACTCGGAAAAATTAAAGAAAAATTTTTAAAAGCTGGTATAGATGAATTTCTAAAACGGCTAACACCTTATGCTTCAATAGAAATTATTGAAATTCCTGCAATAGAAATTAAAGACGAGAATTTAACAAATAAAATATTGGAAGAAGAAGGTCAAAAAATTCTCTCACACATAAAGCCGCAATCCTATGTAATTACTATGGAAATAAAAGGTAAAATGTTATCATCAGAAGAATTTGCACAAAAAATAGAAGAACTAACTAATGACGGCACTTCTGAAATAGTATTTGTAATAGGATCTTCTTGCGGGATTTCTCCAATAGTATCAGAACGAGCAAACTTAAAAATGAGTATGTCTAAAATGACATTTCTGCATCAATTTGCACGTTTAATACTAGTAGAACAAATCTATAGAGCTTTCAAGATTATTAAAGGTGAGACTTACCACAAATAAATCAATAATTCATCTCCCAATTATCATTTAAAATTTGTCCAAAACAACTATGCTGAACATAATTTATAGTAGCTTTACAGGCTTCAACTGTACCTCTAACTTCTGTTAAAGATTTTCCTTCACCGCATTCACCTTTGGTTCTGCAATCTATTCCAGCATCCTTGACATCAAGAACACCATCAGGGAAAATCGACAAATAAAAAGCATCACGCCCTAAAATATTTGGGCCTTGTGATCCATTTATATCAATAAATACATAACCAAATGAACCATTATTATATGTCGCAGGATGATCCATACAAATAGAAGAACCACTTGACATTACAACACAAGAACCTGCAGACCATGAATTAATAGTATTGACATTACCCCCATTTATATTTTTATATGAGGTCGAAAAACATGGAGCTAGTACTCCATCACAACTTTGGACAAACTTAATATAATCTTCAAAAAAGATCTTTACATTAGCTTTACTGATTAAACCAGCCTCTTTAAGATTTAATGCATTTCTGTCAGTTTGATATTGTAAAAGAGCTTGCTGCAATTCATTATATACTTTATGCAACTGAGTAACATAAGATTTTCTTTGGTAATTCTGCATTAAAGTTGGAACGGTCATTGCTGACACTACACCAATTATTCCTAATGTTACCAATACTTCTGCTAACGTAAATGCTGGAGCTGAGCCTAGATTACGCCCCCCCCCCGATTTTCAAATCTTTTCATACTTCGCTCCTTTCTCTATACTTTCTTTCTATTATAATAACACTATTTTTTGAATTTATCAAGGTATATTCATCTGTTTGGTCTAATATAAATCTGAATTAATGTGTTATAATTGCGACAAATGTAAAGGAGAGATATTATATGAAAGATTTTGAATTGAATCTTACTATGGAAGAATTAGAAAAACGTACCCATAAAGATTATTTAATGACAAAAAAGATGTTAAAAGCTGAAGCTCCAGAATATTTAGAACTTGCCGAAGGTGATAAAGAAGCTCTTAAACATCTTGTAAAAGCAGCTTATATATTAGAAAAAATCAATATGCAAATTGATTGTCATCACAATCTTGAATTCAAAGCATTTTTGGAAGAAGAAATAAAAAAAGGCAACAAACAAGCTGAACTTACAAAAATCCTTTTTGATGCCCAAAAGGGTATGAATGCAATAGATACAATGTCTAATAAAATTAACCTTGCAAAAGGAATTGTAGAATATCCCGGCAAAGGTGTTTATCCAGAAGACTTGTCAAAAGAAGAATTTCATTCGATTTTAACAAAAATGATTAACGGAGGAAAAATAGAAGAAGTCAAAAATATATTAACTCAACGTTCAGTAGTTGAAAGATCTGGTGATGAATTAGTTGGAATTGATTACATTAATAAATTCAAAGAAGATTTTTCAAAAATGGCAGATGAAATTGAAAAAGCTTCTGAAGTATCTACCAATGAAGATTTTAACGAATACTTAAAACTTCAAGCAAAAGCTCTAAGACAAGCTGACCCTATGCTTGATGCATACGCTGACAAAAAATGGGCGACATTACAAGATACACCGCTTGAATTCACTATCACAAGAGAAAACTATGAAGATGAAATGACAGGAACTATCGCTGAAAATAAAGAGCTTTCTGAACTTCTTGATAAAAATGGAATTAAAGCAACTCCAAAAGATTTTCTAGGCGGCAGAGTTGGTATTGTAAACAAAAAAGGCACAGAAGCCCTTATGGCAATAAAAAAATATCTTCCAACACTTGCTCAAAATATGCCATTTGCGGATGAATATGAGCAAAATATTAATCCCAACAGTGATGCAAAACAGACAATGGTAGATGTAGATTTAGTAGCTGTGACTGGTGATGTAGGAGCATATAGAGGCGGAATAACCCTTGCTGAAAACTTACCAAATGATGACAAATTATCACTTACAATCGGTGGTGGCAGACGTAATGTTTACCACAGACAAATCCGTTTTATAAGTGATATGAAAAAACTACAAGAAAGACTTGATGCGATTTTAGATAAAGAACAACACAAATATTATTTAGATGAAGCAGACCACTGGTTTACAATAGGCCATGAAAATGCTCACTCACTTGGGCCTAAAAAAGCTTGTGAAACACTTGGGAAATACCGTAATATTATAGAAGAAAACAAAGCAGATATGGGTTCTTTAGCTTTTGTTGACTTATTGACAGAACTTGGAATGTACACAGAAGAACAAAGAAAACAAATCATTGTAACAACTCTTGCGGACAATTTCTTAAAATCAAAACCAACATTAAGTCAAGCTCATAGAGTGCGTACAGTAATGCAAAACAAATATTTCTCAGAACGTGGTGCATATGATATTGTAGATGGAAAAATTCATGTAAATATAGACAAAGTTGTTCCAATTGCAAAAGAAATGCTATCAGAAATTGTAAGAATTCAAATAGAAGGGGATTTTGATAAAGCAGAAAAATACGTACTTGATAACTTTATCTGGACAGATAACTTAGAATTAATTGCACAGAAATTACAAAAAATAAATAAAACATTAAATGGCAGAACAGAATCTGAACTTGCAGAAAAACTGCTCAATGAATAAATTTAAGGACATATAAAACAAAGCCAAGGATAAAATATTTTATCCTTGGCTTTTAATATTTTTTAAATATTAAGCAATTTTTTTTAACAAAAAACGTTTATAAATAATATAAGGGATATTTATAAAAGGGGATATTATGACAGAACCGTTAAAAACAGTTGGGAATGTTTCTATTTCAAGCTTTCAATCATTTGATGGCTCTAATTTTACAGTTGCTGGAATTGAAGAAAAATACAAATATGGCAAAGGTTATGCATCTGCTTTTGTAGGAGCCGCTACAAATTTTAAAGATGATGGAATGTTTGTCGTTGATTTAAAAGGCGGATATGATTATGACTCCAAAGGAATATTCAACCAAAATTTACGAATCAGAAATAAAATGGGAAAAAATACTGAATCAACTCAAATAAGATACTCTCCTTTATCAGTAAATGTTCCTGTAGGCAAAAAAACAAACATATACTTAAATCCACACTATTCTGGCCAATATGACTACAATAAAGATAAATGGACAAACAGTATCGGAGCTTTCGCCGGAGTTACTCAAAAAATCAATGATAATGCTTCAATATCAATTGAAGGGCAAAGATATAATTTACAAGATATAAAAGACAACAGTGGGAAAAATTGGAGTGTTAACGCTATCGTTTCTTACAAATTCTAATCTTTAATTTCGTGTTGAAAAGCCCAAGCAGAATGATTATGAATACTTTCAAAAGCTTCACATTCTACTTCAAATTCTTTTATTATATTATGATTTCTAAGTTTTACAACAACATCACGTAAAACATCTTCAACAAACTTCGGATTTTCCCACGCTTTTTCAGTTACATATTTTTCATCTTCTCTTTTTAAAAGCGGATATACTGGGCAAGAAGCACATGATTCAATTAAATCAATCAAATCTTCTATCCACACTTGTTCGCTTTCATCATAAGATACTCTAACTTTTATAAAAGCTCTTTGGTTATGTGCGCCATTATCTGAAATTTCTTTTGAACAAGGACAAAGTGTTGTAACAGGAACCTCTACTCCTAATATAAATTTATAATCTCCATTTTCAATACGACCTTCAAAAGAACAATGATAACTCATAGGAGCAACCATACCTTTTACAGGAGATTTTTTATCAAGAAAATAAGTAAAACGAAATTCTAATTCTCCACTTTGAGCATCTAAATTTTTAATAATCTTTTCTAAACACCCTTTTATATCAACACCTAGTAAATTTTTATGCTGCCACTCTGTCAAAACTTCAACGAATCTTGACATATGAGTTCCTTTATAATCTCTCGGCAAAGATACATTAACTCGAGCTTTAGCACATACAACTTGATTAGAACTATTTTTTCTCTGAATTATTAAAGGTAAGTCCAGATGCTTAATTCCAACTTTTTGAATATCTACATTTCTATTATCTTTTAAATTTTGAATATCTTTCATAACTTAATTCTAGCATAAATATAAATATAAGCATAAAAAAAAGACCTTGATAATTGTATTCAAGGCCTATCCGTTTAAATAAGAAGAGAGAGCTTTATATTTATATAAAGTACTCTCTCTAAAAAAAATTGCTATTTTTAAGTCGTTTTATTAAGAAATATTACAACTATTTTTGTTCCTGAGCAGTTGCCTTGTCTAAAAGACCTCTAATTCTAAGATATCTATCTAATTCTACTCTAAATTTAGGTAAATTTTGATATAATCCATTAGACATCAACACTCTGTTATCATATTTTGGATCCAAAATATAAACAGTAGGGAATCCACCAATACCTACATCTTCAACTAATGCAGCATTTTCAGGAGCTTCTACATTTACCATTACAAAATTAAATTTATTTTTGTAATTACCACTTAATGTTTTAAATTTAGGCATAAATTTCATGCAATATCCGCACCAATCTACGTAAAATAAAGCTACCATCGGTTTTTCTGATTCTAAAGCCTTTTGATATGGAATACCGATTTTATAATCAGATGGGTGTTTTGGTGCATTCATTGCGGCATAAGCAAAACCTAAAACTGATGATACTGCAACTGCAATAATAATTCCTAATGTTATTAAGATCTTTTTCTTCATAATATCCTCCATTATTAATTATACATCAAAACTTTTATCTGACAAATCTATTAACTTTGAAATAAATCTTAATATTACTCTTGAAATTTTATATATAATAGTATATACTAAGTATATACTAAGTAAGCATAAATATATATTTACCAATAGTGTTGTATCTTGTGTCACTAAAAAATAAGAAGGAGTTTAAAAAAGGTATGAAAAAAAATGTACTTGTAAAAATGAAAAAAACAAGTCAATCTTCAAACCCTGCAAAAAACGAAATTTTAGACGGTTCAAATGATAGTATTCTTTCAAATTACATAAGAGAAATATCAGATTACCGTTCTCTTACAACAACAGAAGAAAAGGAATTAGCTAAAAAAGCAAAAAGTGGAGACCTAGAAGCAAAAAACAAATTAATTAAAGCTAATCTAAAGTTAGTTGTAACTATAGCAAAAAAAGCAATTCATATGTCTAATTTACCAATGATTGATTTAATTCAAGAAGGGAATTTAGGCCTTATGGTTGCAGCAGAAAAATTCAACTATAAACTTGGATATAAATTTGCCACTTACGCAAGCTGGTGGATAAAACAATCAATGTTTAAAGCCATTTCAGAACAATCTCACTGCATGAAAATCCCAGTTTATATTCAAGAAACACTATCTAGATTTTCCAAACTCAAAAGAGAAATGGAACGAGAAAATAATTGCCAAGTAAAAAATGAAGATGTAGCAAAAAAAATGAATATACCTGCAAATAAAATTGATTCATTTTTAAATGCTTACACAAAGACAATTTCTATAGAAAGCGGCATTGAAAACAATAACGGCAAAGAAATAAATATCGCAGACATAATCGAAGACAAAAAAGCATCAGCAACAGATGACGTTGAATATGAACATTTAAAATCAGATATCTTAAACGTTATTTCAACCCTAAAAGATAGAGAACAAGCTGTTGTAAAAATGCGTTATGGCATTGAAAACGATACAAAAATGACACTGGAAGAAATCGGAAACATCTATGGAGTAACAAAAGAATGTATCCGTCAAACAGAACTAAGAGCTTTAAAAAAAATGAGATTCTCCGTGTTGGGTCAAGAAGTTCTTTCTACTTACATTGACTAAGAAGGTTTATATTTATATCAAGTGATTTATACAAAAAATTTAATCGGTCTTTGAATATATCTCAAAGACCGATTCTGTTTAGATTATGCCTAATATATAAATTTCTAAAATTTTTATTTTTCATCATTTTCATATAAACAGATGTATACTTTTTAATTAATATCATTAATATTAAAGTATGAGAAAAATTCTTACAATACTTTTTATTATAATATTTTCAACAAGTAATACCGTATTTGCTGAAGGAGATTTGTGGGACAACTTCGGAGACACAAATGTATACGGTCAAACTCCCGTAAGTGATAAAGAATTTGAACAAGCATTAGAAAGTAAAAAAGGGAAGAAAAAACGTGACAAAAATATCCCTAAGGGAGAAAGTTTTTCTCAAAGCAATGAAACAGAACAAATAAATAATTCAACGAAAGAACTACCAATCTTACTAATTCCTCTCAATTTAAAAAGCTCTAATAATTCAATTATTCCAATAGGACATTACCAAATTGAAGGAGTTAAAGAAAATGGAAATGTCTATCTAAAACTATATCAAGCACACAATGTTATTGCAAAAATTCCTGCAACAGAAACAAATGATGATTTTAATGAACCAACTATCAATTTTGTAAAACTTTTGCCTAAAGGTGATAACCACGTTCAAATTATTTACGGCGGAATAGATTTTAACGCATATACAGTAATTGACATCGCACAATAGAATTTGCTAAAATAATATTTACAAAAGGGGTAAATATTATGAAAAGAAGAGCAATAGTAATGGTTATTGATTCAATGGGCACAGGTGCAATGCCTGATTGCAAAGAATTCAATGACTCTCCAAAATGTAACACACTTAAAAATGTATGCGAATTTAATAACGGGCTTAATGTGCCTAATATGGAAAAAATGGGTCTTGGCAACATTCAGGATTATAAAGGAATAAAAAAAGTAGAAAATCCAACTGCCCAATATGGAATAATGGAAGAAAAATCAAAAGGGAAAGACACAACAACAGGACACTGGGAAATGGCTGGATTAATTTCAGAAAAACCTTTTGCAACATTTCCTCAAGGTTTTCCAAAAGAATTAATAGATAAATTTATTAAAGAAACAAGCTGTGGTGGGGTATTAGCAAATATTCCGGCAAGCGGAACCGCAATTATTACAGAATTAAATGAAGAACATCATAAAACCAAATATCCAATTGTATATACAAGTGCTGATAGTGTTTTTCAAATAGCAGTAGATACAGACCTAATTCCACTTGAAACTTTATATAAATGGTGCGAAATAGCGAGAAAAATACTTGATGAAGACAATTGGAACGTTTCAAGAGTAATTGCAAGACCATACAAAATTATTGATGGCAAACCTACAAGAATATCTAAAGACAGACGAGACTATTCAATGGTACCATCTCATACAATTTTAAATGATATAAAAAATTCAGGCGCTAAAGTAATCGGAATAGGAAAAATTGAAGATATTTTCTCTAAATCAGGCATTACTCATGCAATACATACCGGATCTAATAAAGAAGGACTTGAACTAACACTAAAAGCTGTAAAAAATGAACTTGAATTAGAAAAAATTGCTTACAAAAATATAAACATAACTCAAGATACAGAATTCATATTCACAAACCTTGTGGATACCGATATGCTCTATGGACACAGAAATGATGCAAAAGGATATGGAAATGCAATTGAAGAAATTGATACGTACGTAGATGATATCATTGAAAACATGACCGAAAATGACTTACTTATTATAACAGCAGATCACGGCTGTGATCCGACTGTTGAAGGGACAGACCATACTAGAGAATATGTTCCAATATTAGTTTATAAACAAAATATTGAAGGGAAAAATTTAGGATTAATCAAAGGTTTTGACTATATAGCCCAAACAGTAAAAAATTGGTTACAAATATAAAAGAGTATAATTGAAATTTTAAAATTTTTATATTATAATCAATCTGTGAAGAAATTCACAATGTATATAACATAAGGAGAAAGTAGAAATGACAGTAAAAGTAAATGATTCTTGTATCGGATGCGGCGCTTGCGAATCAATTTGTGATGCAGTATTTTCAGTAGATGGTGTTGCTCAAGTTGATGAATCTGCAGTAGCTGATAATATGGATTGCGTTAAAGAAGCTGCAGATGCTTGCCCAGTATCAGCAATTGAAATTGAATAATTAATATTCATCAAAATTATAAAAAATAAATGTTCTAATTTTCTATTAGAACATTTATTTTTTTTATATGATTATTCTTATTAGGTCCTATTATCTATATTGACAAACAAATACAAACTTTTGGCTTTTTAAATCTTGTGAAGTTTGCTTATCAATAGCTATCACATTATTGTCTTTATCTAATATTCCCTCGATTGAACAAACATAGTTATCTGAAGAATTTGATTGTTCCCTAAAATTACTTTCAATTTGGCTTTGTTTTTGTTCAATATCGCTTAATCTTAAAAGCATTCTTCTTTCTAAATTCATCATTTCTGCATTAAAATCCGCATTTCTAGAAGAATTAGATGAAGGATTTGCATCATAACTTCGCTCAACATCATGATCAGGCTCTCTTAGATTACCTCTATTATCCATTTCTTCATTAGAATCAGACCTATCATCATAAGATAGATTATCTAAAGAATTAGAATTATTATTTGGATTATTTTTACTACTATCTCTAACACTATCAAGAATCATAGGAGCACTAATTATCATAACAACTCCAAGAATAATCACCAAAATTATTGCATAACCTAAAGTTGACATCGCTGATTTTTTTATCATTTTAAACTCCTCTGTTTAAAATTATTATAGCATAGAAAAAGAACAGCTTCAATAAAGAAGCTGTTCTTTTTGCTTAAATTAAAAACTAAGCTTTTAATAAAGAAGCTTCTTTAACAACAGCTTCTAATGCTTCTAATGCATCTGCTGGAAGTTTATCTAAACCAGCTTTTTCAGTTTCTCTTGATTTAACAAATTCAATTCTGTCATTCATACGAGCAATAAACTGTTCTGCATATTCTTTATTTGAGAATGAAGCATCAAATCCTTCAACATCCATAATTTGGATATCAGAGAAGTTTTCCCATTTATGGAAATTAGCACTACCTTCTACAATAGCTTCAATAATACCTAATGTATGAGCAGGTTTAACTTTTGTACCCATAAATTCACCAGTGTTCAAGATATAACAATCAACACCATCTTCGATTAATTGTTTAAATCTTGTATAATCCATTGCTAGAGGATAAACTCTGAATGGGTTAGCATAAGGTTCAACAACTAATGCATTTGGATCAACACCAGCTGCTAATCTTTCAGCAGAAGAACGTTTAGTTGCTAAAGTTGCTCCCATAGCAGATCCTAATGATGCTCCTGATAATTTTAAAACAGGAGGAATTGTTGGATCTTTCATTAACCAGAAAATAGCGTTAATAGGTTCATTAATTCTATCTACCCTGTTTGGTGACCACAATTTTGATTTAACAGCACGACCGTTACCATTTCTGATATCTTCAGTAACTGATACAACTTTACCATCAGCCAATGCAATAGCTCCGGCATTTTGTTGAGTCAAGATATATTTATTATCTTCGCAACCGATTGGGTAATCTGCAGTTTTATCAAAATATGCAGGTTCCAAAGCAATAGAATACTTATCATGAACATTAATAATAAATGCATCATCGTGTAAAACAGTAATATTGTATTTATTATTATGTTTTGCGTGAGTAATAGTTGATTTACCAGAACCTGATAGACCAAATACAGCAACTTGGAATGATTTACCGCCATCAAGGTTATAACGTTTCATACCACCATGGCAAGATGCATAACCATTACGAGCTGCACAACCCCAAGCTAAAGTTAAAGTTCCTTTTTTATGTTCACCAAAGTATCTCATACCTAAAATAGCAGCACAGTTGTGTTCTGGGTCAAAGAATGTTAAACCATATGGGAAATCAGGGTGTGACCAATCCGGATCTGAGAATACAAAAATATCACCTTCAGGTAATTCTCTTGATTCAGAATACATATTTGCATAAGCTTCATTTATATATTGGAAGTTCAACATCCAGCTATACATAATATTTTCAAAACCTTCTGGAATCATTAAATGAGCTTTAATCATAAAGTCTTCATCAAGACCAACAACAGCTTCTGTTTTATACATTAATCTATCACGAGTACCATAGATTGCTTCACGAATAATTGGCAATAAATATTTTAAATCACAATTAGGTTCACCAACGATTTTTCTAGCAGCAGCACAACGACCAACAACAGTTCCATCATTAAACAATAATTGATTAGCACCTTGAGGAAGACCTATTTTTTCAGGTTTGTAAACAGGCATACCTGTTAACTCAATTGTTCCCGGGCTATTTTTTGCTAATTTGTAAGCTTCAGAAACAGTTTTAACTTCTTCAACATTGTTTCCAAAAAATGGTGCAGTAATAGTTGCACGAGCTGCAGACATAAGTTTTTTTAATTCTTCTGAATCTGTAAAGAATTCTTTTGTTGCCATATTTCTCTCCTTTTCCTTGAACACTAATAATAAGTGTTCAAAATACATTAACCACTGATTGAATAATACCACAAAAGAATAAAATAAACAATAAATAAGGAAAAAGGTGCCGAAATATTCGACACCTTACTTCTAATCTCAAAAGTTGTGATACTATAGAGCAGTTGAGTTAGAAGAAAAACTTAACAGGTTGAATTTGTTTCAAGCGACATAATGAATTACCATCGGTTGTACATTCTGATAATTTATTTATTGCTGTATTATTTTTACAATATGGTGTCGCTGAGCCAATATAACCGGATAAACATGCGCCTTCTTTAAATGGTACGCTCTTTGCTAACCATTTTACGCGACGGTTTCCACTTGTATAATCTTCATATTCAACACTTACTTGTAAATGACGGGTGCTATCACCTCCACTTACACCTGGGTTTGAACTATCATAACCTGGAATGATTTTACCGGATAAGGTGATATAAAATGGATAAACATCACTCCATAATTGAGAATCACCTTTTGGTCCATCAATATCTACATATACTGTGTAACCCCAAGTATTAGTGTTTGGTACGCCATCATAAACACCGCCTTGAGTATTTCCGGCTAAGACTGCTAATGCTGTTGCATCTTTATGCATATTATACAAACGTAATCCATTACGCAAGCTTATATCTGGTTTTTTATCCGCAAAATTTGTAGTACCATCCGTAATTACGCTTCCGCTACATACATCGGTATTTCCCATAATATTTGAATGACGTTCAAATAACTTACAGAAATTCTGACCTTGACGTGGCAATGTTCGTGGGGAAATGATACATTTACATTGTTCTTCACTCCATTCATATGTCTCATCACTACATGTTCTATTTATATCAGGATTTGTACTTATTTCTCCTGTTTCATAACTACATAATCTGCATGGAGTTAATACCTCTGCGCTTGGACAATCGTTTACACAGTTACAGCCACTATTTAAGTGCTGACCACTTGGACAAGTTTTTGCTGTGCCTGTTAATTTACAATTTATTTCATCCCAATCTTGTCCGCATGGAATAGTACTTGGTTTGTTTTCACATGGAGGACATTCGTCATAATTATGAGCTTTATTACCATTCCAACATGTTACATAACTTGGACATTGTGCCTCTGAATCTGCTTCTGTTCCATCCCAACATGGAACTTTATTTTTTATACATGTACAAGAACTACTATCTAATGTATAACCAGAACTACATGTTCGGGTACATTTACAGTTACAACTGCTATCTAAACTATAACCATCGGAACAAGTCTTTGCAGTACCTTTTAAACTACATGTACTTTCATCCCAACTTTGACCACATGGAATACTGCTTGGTTTATTGGTACATGCATTTTTCTTACAAGTACAACTGCCAGTATCTAATGAATACCCGGAGCCACATGTACGAGTACATTTACAATTACAACTACTATCTAAACTATAACCATCGGAACAAGTCTTTGCGGTACCTGTTAAACTACATGTACTTTCATCCCAACTTTGGCCACATGGAATTGTACTTGGTTTATTGGTACATGGGTTCTTTTTACATGTACAACTACTTGAATCTAATGTATAACCGGAACTACATGTTCGGGTACATTTACATGTACAAGTAGTTTTGTCTAATGT
>CAUDIU010000023.1 GCA_958449715.1 uncultured Clostridium sp.
TCTATTATTTCTTTCAGATTTTTATTGGGAGAGTTTTCGGAAGCTTCTTTAAGTATTTGGAAAAACTTTAATTCTATTCCGGTAATACTTTTTTCAAAAGGTAATAGGTTTTCAATTATTTTAGATATAGGTTGTTGAAATTTTTTATTTTTTATCATTTTAGTGACAACTTTAGGGTCAATCATTTCAATTCCACTATACATACATGGTAATCCATAGGTAAATAATATTCGTAATTTTCCAGAGTTTGCAATAGAGGTAAAAGAAATAAAATCAATATTATTGGTATAGTTTGTTTTTGAATAATTATAATTTTGTGTTTTATTTTTTGTTATAGTATTTGTATCTTTTATATTTGTATAATTGTTAAAATGTATTATAGGAACTCTCATAACTCTCCTATTTAACTATCTTTTAAATATTGATTTTGCAAATCTTTTAGTAGCTGAATTTTTTGAAGTTATTATATATTTACGTTTTTCTGCTTTTTGACGTTTTATTTTTAGTTTGCGAATTTCTCTTCTTTCTGCTTTTGTTGGAGTTCTGTCTGGATTTTTATTTTGCTTGTTAATATTTTGATTTTTAGAATTTTTTGAATTTACCCATAGTTTACTTAAGTCAACGTCAATTAGACCTTTTGACAATTTATAATATGTCATAGCAATTTCAGTTATATAGCTTTTGTTTACTTTATTTTGTTTACTTAGCTCTATTAACTTATCAAAATGTTTTTGCATATTATCTGGCATTTGAGGATGTTCTCTTATTTGTTGAATAATATTATCATGTCTTCTAGAGTGATTATCCCTTGCACATTCATTAATAAGGTTTGAAGGTGTTGTCTTTCCACCTAAAAATTCAGGGATAGCATGCTCAATTGTAGCCTCTGAGCCACTTAAAAGTCTTTCAGTAATAGATTTATGATTATATTTATTTTTTGCATATTTTACAATAAATGCGTGTATTGAGTTATATGATGTTGGTAAAGTATTAGCTTTTTCAATAATTTTATTTAATACGTTTTTGTATTTAGGATCATTGTTTTTTGCTGTTATTATATTGGCAAGTGTTTCTAATTCTTCTATGAATTGTTTCCTACTAAAAGTTTCTTTATCTTGTTTATTGAATATTTTGTTAGAAGTTTTTTCAATAATTTCAGATATTTTATTAAAGTCGTCTTCAGTTAAGTTGTCTCTACTAAATAATCTGATATCACTTAATATTGATATTTGTTGAATGACCAGTTGCCTTTCTGCTCTTTGATATTTCTTTCTCAAAATATCGTGGAAATTTAGGTTTGGGTGTTTTTTGTTATTTTTTTCAAGTATGCTAAAAATTTGTTTTTCAACAGGATGCATAAATTTTTGAAAATTTTTCAATAGTTCAATATTATCGCTAGGACTATCTGTAATTTTGGTTTTAATTGTATCCATTAATTGTGGGGGAATCATTATATCTCCACAACAAGGACAAGGTAAAAAATATTTTGAGTATGCTAGTATTTCTTTTTTAGGAAGATCTGAAGGTGAAATTAACCCGGCTTTTGCATCATCAAAAGGGTTTGAGTAATGAATTTTAAATGGAATTGTATATTCTGATTTTTTATTTTTCCCACTAAAATTTACGCAGTCAGCTTGGAGTGTTGAATAATTATAATTGGAATAATTAACATAATTATTCTTGTTTTTTTGTTGATAATTAGTATTAAATAATTTTATAGGCGAAATCTTCACATTTTAAAAATACAACTGATTATTAATTTTTGCTATTTTGTTAAAAAGTGTTACGTTATATGTCAAGTTTACTAATATCAAGGCATATTATTTCGTCTGATAGGCATTTAAGTTGTTCTTTTAAATTTTGTATATATTCTTTTTTGCATAATTCTTTTTTACACAGTGAGATTAATTTATCTGCTTGAAGTTGTGCATTTTGTGGCATATAAGGATTCTCTTCAATTTGAACGGATATAGGATAGTGATGCCGAGAATTGTTACAGTATGAACATTCTAATGCAAAGTTTAGTGAATTATTCATTCCTTTCATACACTTTGGTAATAAATGTTCAAATGTGCCAACAGATGGATGTACTAGATTAAGAGCAATTACAGAAGCAGGTTTTCTTGCATTTTTTACGACAAATGCGCATACTTCGTCACTAGATCGAGGAAGTCTTCTTGCTATTTCAAGAATTTCATTTTTTATTTTTTTATTCTCTAAGTTTTTTGTTATGTTTTTTATTTTATGTATAAAAATGCGTCTAGAAAATGGCTTATGAGGCTCAGGATCAAAGATTATGTCATTAGTTTTAATCATTAATTTTCTGAGTTGTCTGGCTGTTTTTTTAGGTAAAATTCGCCTATAAAAGCTGATTTTATTGAAAATAATGCTTTGAATTTTTACAAGAGCTAATTCATGAATATCTTTTTTCATCATTAAAAGCTCTTTAAAATTTTTATTAGGATATTTTACAGCCATACTTTTAAACATATTGAATACTTGTCTTTCAACAGGATGCATAATTTTTTCATATGGCTCTAAAATTGGTATAGCTTCTATTGCTACTCCTGATAGCTTTTTATTTCCCATTAATTTCATATATTCATCAGGATGTAGCATTTCAAGACCACAGCACAGGCATGGAATATGATAATTTAGCAAATTCTTTAATTCTTTTCTTGTCAGAGGAATTTCTTGAATTTTGCATTTGAAAGAAATATTTTCAGTTTTTACTATTTTCTTCTCCATACGCAGCCATCAGGATTAATGCTCAATATTATTATTCCCGTTTTTATTATTTTTATAGCAAAGAAAATAGCTGTTAGATTTTTTTTATTTGCTAAGTTATGCTCCCATTGGAGGTGGTTGAATATAAAGAGGTTTCAGTTTTCTCCAGTTGCCTTCGTCTTTTTTATTTTCTGCTAAGTCTGCTAAAATTTCGCCAAGAGGGTATTCTTTTTCTTGATAAGATGTACCGCCTAATAATGGTTGTAATTTGTTATCGGTAATTACTGTGTAATTTCCTGATTTTATTATTGCTTGAACTTCTTCTAATTGAACTGCCCCTTTAATTTCGTTATCATAATATAGGTATGCACAATTTTTTCTTGCATCTAAGGCTACAAGAGGATTAGCTTCTGCAAGTTTTGATAGTATTTCAAGAGATGAAACACCTATTGCTTTACAGTTTAATTGTTGAGCCATTACTCTTGCAACTGTAACGCAGGCTCTAATCCCGGTGAAACTTCCCGGACCTATATTTACGGCAATAAGATTTACATCTTGAGGTTTTATATTATTGGCAGATAAAATTTCTTGCAAGGTAGAAATTAAAAAAGCTGAATGATATTTATTATCTTTATTTTCTACAATTTTTGATGCAAGAATTTCATTATCTTTTTTTAATACCGCATACATTTTGTCTAAACATGTATCAAATGCTAATGTAATCATTTTGATAATCCCTCTATTATTTCATCTTTGCCAACTGATTCAAATTCATAAATTCTAGAATCATCATCATTATATTTTACGTTAATTTTAATATGATTAAACGGAGCTTCATTTTGGTTAAATTCAGCCCATTCAACGAATGTTACTTGTTTGCCTTCGGAATATTCTCTTAATTCATCATAAATTGTTTTAATTCCTTCATTTTCAAGTCTATATAAGTCAAAATGATAAATAGGGATTGACCCTGTATGATATTCGTTAAGGATTACGAAACTAGGGCTAGTTACTTTTTCTTTTACATCAAGCGCATCTGCAACGAGTTTTACAAATGCTGTTTTGCCTGCTCCGATTTCCCCATATAGATTTATAAAACACCCGTCTTTAATGAGTGATGCAAATTTATATGCTAATTTTTTTGTATCATCTAAGTTATGACAAATTTGTTGGAATTTCTTCATATATCTCTGCCCTGTTCCTTCCATTATTTTTTGCATTATATAAGGCTTTGTCAGCTTTTTGTAAAAATATTTTTTCGTCATCTCCTGATTTGTATTCGGAGACTCCTAGACTTATTGTAACATTAATATTTTTTTCGTCAGAATCTGTATTAATTTTTGAAATATCAATTTGAGTTTTTTCAACAGCTTTTCTAAGTCTTTGGGCTACCATTTTAGCTTCATCAATTTTTGTATAAGGAAGAATGATTGCGAATTCTTCCCCGCCATATCTTCCTGCAATATCATAATCTCTTAGTTGGCGTTTTATAACTGCAGATACTGTTTTTAAAACTAAATCTCCAGTTGCGTGTCCATATGTGTCATTAACGTGTTTAAAGTAATCTATGTCAATCATAACGGCGCAAAGATTTCTTTTCTGTCGTTTGGCGCTGGATACTTCTTGTTTTATACGTTCTTCTAGTTGTCTGCGGTTATAAAAACTTGTAAGAGCATCTAACGTTGCATGTTTTAGGATTTCAGCGTAAACATTAGCTCTATTGATTGTTGTTGCAGCTTGATTTGTAAGTTGTTCAATATAATTTATTTCTTTTTCGCTTAAAATATTTTCAGTACTTTTAGTTACAATACAGCCTAAAAGCTGATTTTCACTAATAAGAGGGAACAATCCTATTTTTTTATCAGGTGTAAGTATGTATTCTGATTTATTATTTATACATTTTAACAGCTCAAATATTTTTTCATCTTTGCAGGCTGAAGGCCATATGAGTTCATTATTTATAAAAATATAGATTAAATGTTCGCATACAAACTTATCAATCATTTCTCCAATTATTGGGATTATGTAACTTGTTTCATATTGAGTTTCTATTATTTTGGCAATATTTTTCATTGCATCATGAAAATCAATATTTTTTTGCATTCTATCAGATAGAATAATATTTTGAATTTTTAGTGAAATTAAATAAGATGCAACTTTTAAAAATTCAATTGAGTCATTATTTAATTTGTCTTTAAATTCAAGCATCCCGATAAGTTTTTGACCTTGATAAAGCCCGTAAAATAATTTTTGATTTTCAATAATATAGTTATTTCCTTTTAATTTTTCAAAAATATTATATAAGTTCTTTGTATTTTCTTTTTTATAAAATTCGTCTATGGAAATCCAACTTTTTGAAAAATCCCTAAGAGTATCAGATGTAGAGTCGAATATGAAAATATTTACAGAGCCGAATATATCCTCAAGAACACGTGTAATACCTATAGCATTACACGTGTCATTAAGTTTTATTGATAAGTTTTCTATATCTTTAAAATTCTGCATTAAGCTTCCAGTTTTTGTAATATATCATCTGAAATATCAAAGTTAGCATAAACATTTTGAACATCATCGTGTTCTTCTAGCTTGTCTAATAATTTCAATATTTGATCAGCAGTTTTTTCATCTGTGATTTCAATTGTATTTTGAGGAATTCTTGTTAAATCTGCTGATTCACTTTTAAATCCTGCTTTTTCAAGCCCTTCTACAACGTTTTGGAAGTTTTCTGGTGATGTAATAACTTTATATTGACCATCTTCTTCTGTAACATCCAAAGCATCTAAACTGATTGCTGCTTCAAATAATTTATCAAAATCAGTATCTTCATTGAATGTGATTACACCTCGTTGATCGAACATCCAGCCTACACATCCTGTAGCACCTAAACTTCCGTTATATTTTGTAAAGAAGCTTCTAATATCTCCAGCAGTTCTGTTTCTGTTGTCTGTCATTGCTTCTATAACAACAGCAACACCGCCAGGTGCGTATCCTTCATAAATTAATTCTTCGTAATTGTCTGAAGATCCAGCCCCAGCACCTTTTTCAATGGCTCTTTTGATGTTATCATTTGGAAGTCCTGCAGCTTTTGCTTTTTCAATAGCCGTTCTTAATCTGAAATTCCCAGCAGGGTCAGGACCGCCAAGTCTTGCTGATACTATTAATTCTCTTGAATATTTTTGGAATACAACTGCTCTTTGAGAATCTACTTTTGCTTTTTTGTGTTTAATGGTTGACCATTTTGAGTGTCCTGACATATTTATTACCTCTTTTTAAATTATTACTTTCTGATATTATTTTACCACAAAAATTTTTTTTCATTTTTATTTATAACTTGAAAATATCTTTGATATTTGTTATAATGAAAAATGTGATATTAAGAAATTAGGAGCAGTCAATGAAAAAGTTTAGTATGTTTAATTTTGTCGGGGGGGGGGCAATTTAAGGCTTCTCCTACATAGGTTAAGGTTAAAGGCTTATACATTAGCTGAAGTTATTATCGTAATGCTAATAATCGCTGTTATTGTTGCAGTGTCAATTGGTATAACAAAAGCTAAGTTGGATAATATAATTTCATATACTTATTATAATGCATATTCAACATTACGTAAAATTTCTACAGAGATGTTAGCAGATTGGGATCCTAAAGATCCTGAATATAAACAGCAGGTTTCAAATTTAGATAAATCAATGTTTGTTGATTCGCAAACATCTAAATTAGCATTAGGTGATAGTTTTCTTAAATCTGTTTTAGAATTACCAAATGATCACCGCTTTTTTTCTACATTAATTTCTCATATTCCTTTTAGTATTAAGCTCATTCCAGAAAATGTAAAAGCTGGTAGTACAGTGACGGTTTATGGTTGCCCTGCTAGTGCTAAATATTATAGTAGTACTGGTGGTGGAGCAAAAGAGAATACCGATTCTTATTTAGATTATTATGTTGGTACTGGTAGATGTGAGGGATCTACCATGCATTCTGTATTATCTGGAGATGGATATCTTAAGTGTCCAGGTAAGTATAAAAATTTGAGTACTTATGCTCAGAAACATGCTTCTTCGAGTTCACATCCTTATTATTATTGTACATATGAATGTAGTACTTTAGAGTTTTGTTCTTCTTTTCACATGGATCCTACTGGGACATGTAAATGTGGTTTAAAAGCTACTGATTATTATAATATCAGTTGTTCTGGTGTTAGTAAAATGTTTTCAAATAGTGTTTATGGTTCAGGAGATGGTAAGTATATTGGAGATGTTTCAATTTCTAATGCTACAGTTGTAAGTAGTACATTGACAACAGGAAATGTTTGTAAAATCCAAATACAGTGTAAAGATGGTTATTATTGGGAATCGAAAGGGACAAATAATGGTTATCCTGTTGGAAGTTGTAGAACTTGTTCAAAAACTTGTTCAGGTGGTTTTACGTTAAATAAATCGACTTGTTCTTGTGAATGTAAAAAAAGTTGTCCAGAAGGATATAAATTAAGTGCAAGTTCATGTACTTGCGTTAAGGATGGTGCTGGTGCTTGTAATAAAACTTGTACTAGTAGTGGGCAAAAATTAGATACAACTGCTTGTGCTTGTTATGTAGATTGTTGGGATGGTAGTAAAAAAGAGTATTCTTGGCAATGTCCAAGTAAAGTAACCTGTTGGGATGGTAGTTTTGCTACAAGTAAAGATAAATGCCCAGCTTGTGATAATAAACCTACCAATATACCATGTGGGTATAAATGGGATGATACAAATTGTAAATTGACAGGTTCTGATAAAAAATGTTATGGAAGTAGACAAAAATTAGATCCAAAAACTTGTGAATGTTATATTGAATGCTGGGATGGTAGTAGAGCAGAATATTCGTTTGAATGTCCAAGTAAAGTAACCTGCTGGGATGGTAGTTACGCTCATAATAAATCTGAATGTCCACCTTGTAATAATAAACCGGCAGTAATCCCATGTGGCCAAAGTTGGGATAGTGCAAATTGTAAATTAACAGGATCTCCCAAAAAATGTTATAGTAGTGGGCAAAAATTAGATCCAAATACTTGTGAATGTTATGTTGAATGTTGGGATGGTACTAAAGCTGAATATTCATTCCAATGTCCACTTCAGTATACTTGCTGGGATGGTAGTATTGTTCATAATTCTTCAGAGTGTCCAGCATGTACAAAGACTTGTTCAAGTGGTTATTATTTAGATAGTTCTTCTTGTACATGTAAAAAAATACAAGTAACCTGTTGGGATGGTACCAAAGCTGATACATATTCAGAATGTCCTGATTTTGTAACATGTTGGAACGGTAATAAAGCTCATAATTATGGAGAATGCCCTCCATGTCCAAATAAACCGCGCTGTCCTGCAGGAAATTGGAGCGATATTACTTGTTCAGGTGATTCAAAGACTTGTCCGGTAGGTCAACATTTAAATAGTGTATGTGGTTGCGTTAATGACTGTCCAAGCGCAGAAGAATTAACACCATGTAGATTATACAGTAATGAAACAGGAGAGATTACAAAGAATCCTGATATTAATAGAACTTGTAGTGACGAGACTTATGAATGGAGTGAAGAACAATGTAAATGTATCATTTCACCACGAACATTACCACGTAAAGGAATGAATTTCTGCAAATTATTTGAACGTCATTCCAATATTATGGGTAATACTGATGTTTGTGCTGGTACAGTAATTACCGATGGTACTACAAATTTCGCGGACAAAAAACCTGATATAAGTTTACGAAATGGTATTCGTTTGTATAATATGCACCGAGATGCAACAGCTTTAGCCGTTTTAGCTGGCAATACTCAGGGTGGAGTTTATGATGGAGTTCCTAATACAAATGAATGGGGTTATACAGTATATGTAGATATTGATGGTATAAAAGGTGATTCTCAATTATGGAGTGATGTTTATCCATTTTATATCACATTATCAGGAAAAATTATTCCAGCCTATGATAGTGCAAATCCAGGTGTAAGTGGAGGTGATAGCACTCGCCATTTACAAGTAAGTATTGAATATGAAGATTATACAAGCGGTAACCGTCGCATTAAATGGTTAGCAAAGAGCGTACCATTTAAAGAAGGCGCATGTTTATCCGGTTATATTGGCTCAGCGACACCATATTGTAAAAATAATACAGCAATAAATAAATTATCAGAATGTACAACCGATGGTAATTCATTATGTCGCTTGAAACAAATTCAACCTGTTAAGTTTTTCTTCTAACTCAATTGCTCTATAGTATCACAACTTTTGAGTTTAGAAGTAAGGTGTCGAGTATTTCGACACCTTTTTCCTTTTATATTGTTAATTTAATTCTTTTCCATGCAAGTCTGTCCCGCCTGTTTTTATGAGGTTATATTTATTTGCAATTCTTTCGACTTCTTTTGCTGTGTGGAATTTAATAATTCCTCTATGGCGTTTATACGGATAATAGACTTCAATGCCGTCAAGTCCATAAGAAATAAGTTTTTTTACAAATTTTTCAAGATTTATAGCCCAACAACATGCAGGGTGAGCTAATACAGCAATTCCTCCTGCATTATGGATTGCTTTTATAAGTTTTTTTATGTCTCGAGTTGAAAAAATCCTTATTATATCTAGTTCTGTTTCTTTTTTATTTTTTGCGCAGAATGATAGTAGTTCTTTGTTATTTACATCAATATTGTATGCTAATAGGTGCATAAATACATAACCGCACCATACATCAAATTCGATACCTGGAATTATGATATCTTCTTTTAGAATATCAGTTTTGTGGTAGGCTTCAAGTGTATTATGATCGCAAAATGCAATTTTTTTATATCCAAGTTCTTGTGCTTGTTTAAGTATTTCATTTACATCTCCTTCACCGTCTGAAAATGTTGAATGGAGATGTAGATTAACTTTTTTATTTAAAAAATCTTCTTTTGTAAATTTTTCCATATTTGTACTAAAATTATTATACAATAAATGAAATTTTTTTACAGGAGAGATATGGCAAAAGAAGATAAAAGTGTTTGGTTAATATTTTTTGAAGGTATAAAAATTTATGCATTGAATATTCATAAATTTTTCTTGTACATGGCATTTCCTGTTTTGGGTCAGTTATTAGGGCTTTTTATGATATTTGGCTTAACTTATTGGTATACTCAAAATTTACAAGATTTAACAGTTAAATATCCTGCCTTGAAAGATTTTTCAACAATGCTTTTATGTATAATTCTTTCGGTTGTGCCTGGTTTGTTAATTTGGGCAAGAGCGTTTTGGGATTATTTAGTTTCTTATGGCGCTTTGAATTCTATGACTGACGGGTATTTAAATACGGGTAGAGTTTATGATTTTAAAGCTCATAATTCTGTAGTTACTAAAAAAACTTTTTCATTTATTATACTTTGGTTTTTGTTTAGTATATTTACAATTATTTCTGTAATTCCTGTTTTTTGGATCATAGGTTTTGTATTTTTTATTTATTTTATTCTTATATTTCAAGTGTTTACATTTGAAAACGGATTATCACCTATCGGTTATTTCAGAAGAAGTTTGCAGTTAGTAAAAGGAAAATTTTCAAGAACTTTTTTATTAATGACTTTATTGACTATTTTTACATATTATTTTTTGACTGCAGGTTTAGGTGTCGTATTTGATGCTCTTAATTTTACAAAACCGATTGCAAAAATGTTTGAGACTTGGTCATATTCTTTGCCTTTAGAATATATTGAACAATTTAATGTTACACCTGCATTGATTGGTAGTGAACTTGTAAAACAAATTATATTTTTCTTAGTTATAGGTTTTACATTGCCAATAAGAAGTATTTGTTGGACGTTGTGGTATAACAATTTAGCTACAGATAATGATGCATCTATGGAAAAGCCTCAGCGTAAACCAAGAAAAAATAACTCTAAAAAAGTTGTTGCAAAAACTTTCAAGATTGAAAAACGTGGTATTGATCCCGAAATAATCAGACGTGCAAGATTGGAAGATGATGAGTACTAAATTATGTTTATTTGTAAAAATTGCAAATCTATAGATAAATTTGAATTAATGTTTTCTCCTGATTACAGAGGGGATAAAGTATTTTTGCAAGAATATAATGAAGATGGTGATATTGTAATTACTGTTGATGGATATAAATTTATTCCTGATTTACAATTTATGAATGACCATGCAGTATGCAAATATTGCGGACAGATTTATATGTGGGATTATGAAGGTAAAAATTATAATTTATAAGGAAGGGTAAAAATGAAAAGAGAAGGCAGAGCAAATAACGAAACTAGAGATATTAAATTTATAAAAGATTATACAAAACATGCATTAGGTTCTGTTTTGGTTCAATTTGGTGATACAAAAGTAATTACGACAGCATCAGTAGAAGAAGGAAAACCAAAATGGATGGATAAAGAAGAAAAAAGAGGCTGGGTAACTGCTGAATATTCTCTTTTACCTTCTGCTCCAAATACCAGATGTCAAAGAGAAAGAACTAAAATTTCAGGAAGAACTCAGGAAATTCAAAGGCTTATTGGTAGAAGTCTAAGAGCTTGTGTTGATTTAGAAAAAATGCCTGATTTAACAATTACAATTGATGCAGACGTAATCCAAGCTGATGGTGGGACTAGAACAGCAAGTATTTGTGGTGGCTTTTTAGCTTTAAAAATTGCAATTGAAAAATTGTTGGCAAACGGAACTTTGAAAGAGAATCCTATAATAGAGCCAATTGGAGCAATATCTGCTGGTATTGTAGATGGAGAGGTTAGACTTGATTTAGATTATATAGAAGATTCTCACGCTCAAGTTGATAGTAATGTTGTTCTCACAAAAAGCGGGAAAATCATTGAATTTCAAACAACTGCAGAGGGTGAACCTTATGAACAATCTCAGATGTTGGAAATTTTTAATGTTGCTCAAGAAGGAATAAAAAAAATAGTTGCGATGTATGATTTAGTTTAGTATAATATTTCATTATTGCAGAGAAAGGTTGTTATTTAATAATTGCTTGACTAAAAGTCAGCAGAAAGGGGAAAAATGAAAAAATTACTAATTGCATCATTAATTCTTGTTATGAGTAGTGCAGCAGCTGTTTATGCAGCAGATTCTCAGCCTACTACATATACAGAACGTCTAATCCAAAAACATACTCAAAAGATTGTTGATAAAGAAAAACAATTACAAGAACAACAGCAAGCAAGAGAAGAAGCTCGTCAAAAACAAAAAGAAGAATTTCAAAAAAAATTAGAAGCTGATAAAAAAGCTCGTGAAGATGCTGCAAATGCAAGAAAACAAAAAATTGAACAAAAGAAACAATTATTTAACCAATTAATTTCTGAATAGGTATAATTAATAAGGAGAATTATTATGAAAAAGAAATTAGCTGCCTTATTAGCAATAGCTGTTATGTCTATGTCATCTGTTTATGCAGCAGAATCTCAAGGTCCTATTTCAAGATGGCTTGACGGAGTAACAGGAAAGGTTGCAAAGAAAGAACAATCTGCTTATCAAAAACAACAAGAAAAACAACAAAAAATTGCAGCAAAGAAAAAAGCAAGAGAACAAAAACTAGCTAAAAAAAGAGCGAAAGCTAAACAAAAAGAGTTAGAAAGAAAAAAGAAAGCAGCTGAAAGACAAAAAAGAGTTGAGAAAAAGAAAAAACAATTTAAAGATTTGTTCTCAAAAGATTAATTATTAAAAAGGTACTTTAAAAAAGTACCTTTTTTGCATTCATTATTACTCTGTGATACAATTATTATATAATTGGAGTTAATTTATATGCAGACTTTAACAAAAACTCTTACTGGGGCACAAATTGTAATAGAAACATTAAATAAATTAGGGGTAGATTCAATTTTTGGTTATCCCGGTGGAATTGTGCTTGGTGTTTATGATGAATTATCAAAGCAAAACAGTATAAAACATTATTTGATGCGTCATGAACAAGCTGCTGTGCATGCAGCTGAGGGGTATTCAAGAGTTAGTAGAAAATGTGGTGTTGCAATTGTGACATCAGGTCCAGGAGCTACAAATATTGTAACAGGTGTTGCAAATGCATATCTTGACGGATATCCAATGGTCGTAATTACAGGACAAGTATCTGCTGAATTATTGCATAAAGACGCTTTTCAGGAAGTAGATATTATTGATATCACAAAATCTTGTACTAAAGCAAATTTTCAAGTAAAAGATGTAAAAGACTTACAAAAAACATTAGTAGATGCATTTTCTATTGCAATGTCTGGGAAAAAAGGTCCAGTAGTTGTTGATATTACAAAAAATGTTTTCTCAGAGAAAGTTGATTACGATGATTTATTAGATCAAAATATTATCGAATCGAATATTTCAGATATTAATATTAATAAAGCTATTGAGTCAATTTTATCCTCCAAAAATCCTTTAATAGTTGCTGGTGGAGGGGTTATATTATCTGACGCTTCAAAAGAAATTTTTGAGTTCGCAAAGTTGTTAGATATCCCTGTGGTATCTACAATGATGGGTTTAGGCGGATATCCTGCTAATGATAAAAATTATTTAGGAATGGTGGGAATTTTTGGCCATCCTTCAGCAAATAAAGCTGTAAAAGATAGCGATTTAATTTTTGCAGTCGGTGCAAGATTTAATGATAGAATCCGATGCTGTTTTCCAAATAATGAGTTAGGGAAAAAACTTATTCATTTAGATATAGATGAGAAAGAAATATCAAGAGTAGTACCTGCTTCAATATCAATTGTGGGTGATGCAAAACAAGTATTAAGTATAATGATTGCGAAGTTAAAAAATCTATCCTTAAAAAAATCTTTTTCTTGGTCTGGTGATCTACAATTTAAAAATGTAATGCCTTTGAAACGTTCTGAAAAAATGCATTCTTTTGAAGTTATGCAAGAGATTAATAAATATATAAAAGATAAAAATATTGTGGTGACGACGGAAGTTGGTCAGCATCAGGTATGGGCTTCAAGATACTTAGAGTTTAATCTCCCAGGAAAATTTATAACTTCTGGAGGTTTAGGAACTATGGGCTTTGGATTCCCTGCTGCAATCGGTGCTTGTGTCGCAAATAAAGAACCTGTAATTTGTATTGCCGGGGATGGTTCTTTTCAGATGAATATGCAAGAATTAGCTGTTTGTGTAGATTATAATTTGCCTGTTAAAGTTTTTATTTTAGATAATGGCTATTTAGGAATGGTAAGGCAATTCCAAGAAAAACAATGCGATGAAAGATATTTTGCAACTCAGATATCAAATCCTGATTTTATTAAATTTGCTGAGGCTTATAATGCTAAAGCGTTAAGAGTTGACAAAATTGAAGATGTAAAAAAAGCTTTAGACTTTGCTTTTTCTACAGAAGGACCAATTCTAGTTGATTTTGTAATTGAACCGAAGGAGCTTTTATAACTTATTATGGCGAATAAAAAAAGGCTTTTAATTTTTACTTGTATATATATTATTGTTATTTTATGTGTTGCAACATATTATACTTGTGTATTTATTAATAGAGCAGCAGTTGTTTCTTTTAAAAAATTATATTCAGAATATTCTCAAGCTTTAAATTATACAGTTGCCCAAATGGGCGGTGATATTGCTTGTTATTATAGTTTAGATAAATCTGTAAAGAGTGATTTTTCAGGTTGCGAAAGATTTTATAAAAAATTTGCAACGAATTTGAAAGTTCAAAAGTATTGTAAAAATAAGGCGTTAGAAAATCGTTGTATCCCTGTTTATCAGGCTTATGCAAAAACTCCATCTTGTGCAGGTTTTTCAGAAAGTATGATGAATAAATATAATCAATCTTTTGTTATGTATGATAATACTAACTTGACTGTATTTAATAAACCTGCAAATTTCCCAAAACCTATGTTTGCAGTAGATAGTAATGGATTGTTATTCCCTAATAAGACTGGATATGATTTATTTAGCCTTGTTATTGTTCGGAATATTAACGGGAATTATACTTTTCATCCGAATGTTACTTATTGTTTGCCAAGGGAAAAAGGTGGTATTAAAAATATTCAAGATGTTTACAAATAATATAATTCTCAAATGTTTTAATCCATTTGAGAATATACTCTTTTAATTTCTTGGATATCTTGCCACATAAGCCATTTAGGACTCCCCTTTTCTCTTGAATCGTTTCTTAAAAGATATGATGGATGAAATATTGGCATCATTTTAGACATATGAGGTCCTTCATACCATTTCCCTCTAATTTTTGTAATTCCCTGAGTTGTCCCAAGTAGAGAATTTACAGCAACTCGACCACATAATAGTATAATTCTAGGTTTTAGAATTTCTATTTGTGCATCTAGATATTCTTTGCAAGCCGCTTTTTCTTCAGGTAAAGGATCTCTATTATCAGGAGGACGACATTTTAGAGTATTGCAAATGTAGACATCTTTTTGTCTTGATAAACCAACTGATGCAAAAATTTTATCCAATAATTGACCAGCTTTTCCTACAAAAGGTTCTCCTTTTTGATCTTCATAATATCCAGGAGCTTCACCTATAAGCATTAATTTATGATTTGGTATGCCACCTGAAAATACAATATTAGTTCTCGTTTTGCCAAGTGGACATTTTTCACAAGAAAGACATTTTTCTCTAATCTTTTCTAATTCTTCAATTTCTGTTTTTGTAGCTTCTTGCATAGTTATTAATCCTTATTAAGCAACAGAATTAGACTCAGGTTCTAATATTGAGATTACTGCATTATTAATGCTTAAATATTTTTTGATAGTATTTTCTAGGTCATCAATTGTTATATCTTCTAAATCTTTCAAATAGTTTTCGATTAATTTTAAGTCTTCGCAAACAGTCATGTAATAACCGATTGTTTCTCCTATTTCAGATACGGTTTCAGCAGCAAATGCAAAACGTGATTTAATTTTCTTCTTAGCTTTTTCAAGTTCTTCTTCTGAAATTTTGTTATTTAAAAGATTTGCGATTTCTTTTTTTATTAATTCAACAGCAATTTCTTTTTTCTCAGGTTTGAAATTTGCTTGGATAAAGAAATTATTTCCATCTTTGAATTGATAATGTTCAGCATTTGCCATATTGAATATTTGCTCAGGCTGTTTTTCGATTAAATTTTGATATAATCTTGAACTTGTGCTTTCTCCTAAAATTATGCTGATTATATCAAGTTCAATATTTTCTTTTAGTTGATTTGCTTTGGGACCTAAAAATCCGACCATTAAGTATGAAGTATTTGTTTTTGCTTTATTTTCAATTACTATTGTATGGTCAGTAGGAGAATCTATTTCATGAATTTTTTTAGGAGCGTTTGGACGACCTTTAAAATCAAATTCATTTTCTACTTTTTCCAAAACTTTTTGTTTATCAAAATCTCCGACAATAATTGTTGTCATATTTTCAGGAGAATAGAATGTTTGATAATAGTTCATAATTTCATCTCTTGTAACTTGAGAAATTATTTCTGGAGTTCCTATTACATCACGTTTGTATGGATGTTTCTTATACATGTTGAAGTTGCAGGCATTATATACTTTAGTCCAATTTTGGTCTTTGCGCATTCTAATTTCTTCAATTACAACGTGTCTTTCCCTTTTGTCAGTGACTTTAGGATTGCTTAAATCAAAAGGAGCACCGATTTCTTCTTCTGGTAAGGCAGGATCAAGCATCATATCTGCGTGTAATTCAATAGCTAAATATAAATCTTTATCTTGAGGTCCTTTAGGTAATGTTACATAATAAAAAGTGTAATCTTTCCAAGTCGCAGCATTTACAATTGCCCCTTTAGCTTCCAAAGTTTTATCAAAATATCCAGCTTTATGTTTATGAGTTCCTTTGAACATAAGATGTTCAAGAAAATGTGAAATTCCGTTAATTTTGTCATCTTCATTAATTGAACCTGTTTTTACCCATGTACTTATATTTACAAGTTCGCCTTCTTTGTGAGCAAGAACTATTTTATGACCATTCTCTCTTTCATAAATTTCAACATCTTCTGTAAGGTAAGGATATTTTACTAAAGTTTTCATTTCGCCCTCTTTCATTAATTTTTTCTTTATTATACACTAAATAATTTTTTAGGTTATAATAATTTTATGAATATAATAAATCGTTTAAAGGGAAAAGTAGTGGTTTCAGTTCAGGCAATGCCTTCTGAGCCTTTGTATTTGGAAAAGTGTATGGTCGCTATGATGAAGTCCGTAATAAAAGGCGGAGCTGGCGGCTTGCGTGTAGCTGGTGCAAGAGATGTAAAAAATGCAAAACATCTTTTTGATGTGCCTATTATCGGGCTTACAAAACCTGATATTATTCCTTCAAATTGGCAAGAGATTGTCTATATTACTCCGACTTTGAAGGAAGTAATAGAACTTGTAGAAGCTGGTGCTGATATTATTGCTTTTGACGGTACTATGAGGGAAAGACCAAATGGTGCTAAGTTAGAGGAATTAATTAAATATGTAAAAATTAATAATAGAGTTTCAATGGCGGATATTTCAACATTGGAAGAAGGTATCAATGCCGAAAAATTAGGGGCAAATATTTTGTCTACAACACTTTCCGGATATACTCAATTTTCTCAGAATAGAGGCAATGGCCCTGACTTTGAATTATTAAAACAGTTGGTTGATAATACAAATTTACCTGTTGTTTTGGAAGGCCGTATTTGGGAACCTGAAGAAGTTGATAAGGCTTTTGAACTTGGAGCTCATTGTGTAGTAATTGGTTCAGCTATTACAAGACCACAATTGATAACTAAAAGATTCGTGCAAAGGGGTTAATCAGAAAGGTAGTATATATGAAAATTCGTTTAATGTCTAATTATGATATTGCAAAGAATTTAATAAATATAATTAATCAGTCTGCAGAATATGCGAATAAAGGTAAAAATAAAATTTCTGCAGTATCTCAACAAGTTCTAAATAATAGTGATGTGTTTATTAAAAGTTCAGAAAAGGTGAAAAAATAGATGAAAAAAGCATTAGCAATTGATGTTGGTGGAACTAAAATTTATAATACAATAATTAACGAAAAAGGCGAAATTCTTGCAGAAGTTGAGAAACATCATACTCCTAAAACTTTTAATGAGATAAAGGCTTTATTCGAGGAGATAATTTCAAAGTATGAAAAGGAAGTTGATGTTATTGCATTTGCTACCTGCGGAGCTGTAAATAATTCTAATAATGCTATTTTAGGATCTACTGGGAATATTGCCAAAGAATATCCTACAATGGATTTTAAAAGTTTGAGTAAAAAGCCTGTGTTTGTTGAAAATGATGCTAATGCTGCAGCTTGGGCAGAGCATGTGATTGGTTCTTCAAAAGGGATGCCATATTCTATTATGTTAACACTTGGTACAGGTGTTGGTGGTGGAATTATTTTAGATAACAAACTATACAAAGGCAAAAATGGTGCAGCTGGCGAAATGCATTTTAAAATGCGTACAGATAAGCATAGAAAATGTACTTGTGGAAGTTATGATTGCTTTGAAGCTTATGCATCTGGGACAGGTTTAAAAAGAACTGCTGAAGAAATTTCTGGAGATCCCGATATTACAACTTATGATGTTATTGAAAATAAAGATAGACCTATGATGAAAAAAATACTTGAGACATGGCAAAATGATATTTTAGAAGGGATTATTGGTCTAGCTAATATTTTTGATCCTGATGTTGTTGTTCTATCTGGCTCAATGGCTGAATTTGTTGATATTGAATACTTAGAAAAACAATCAAATAAAGAAATAGTGACAACTCCTTTTAAAGTTGTAAAAGCATCGGCAGGAAATTATTCTGGAATGATTGGTGCTGCATTATTAGCTTTGGGGGTAAAGTAGATTGGGAAAGTCTAAGAAAAGAATTATTTACAAAGGGAAAAATCTTCAATTTACAAATCTTACTCGAGAAGAAGCTGTAAAAACTACTGTAGAATTTCTTAATTCAAATAGTAAAGAAGCATATTCTTTGATTACTCTTTTTGGTCTAACTGCTGAGGAAATTCTGGAAGCAGGTGCAAGTTATGAAGCTGTAAAAGGAATGGAAAGTCTTTTGGGATGATAAAAAAAATATTATTCTGGTTGGAAAATTCAAGACTTTTTTCCTTGCCTATGACACTTTTGTCTTGGCTTGTGATTTTTGTTTATTCTCTAAAATTTGGTGGGAATGTTTTAAATGGTTTGGTTGCTTTAATTGGAATTTCTTGTGCTCATTTAGCGACAAATCTTTTTGATGATTATGTAGATTATAAAAAACTTACTGATAATTCTCAAAAGTGTAAATGTGCTTATATAAAAGAGGGTAAAGCTACATTAAAAGATGTTTTGGTTGTTGTAATTATTTATTGTGTAATTGCTTGTTTTACCGGTTTGTTTTTACTCCTAAGATGTGGCTTTCCTGTTGTTATTTTAGGTCTAATCGGTGGGATTATCACACTTGTATATGCAAAGCTTTCTCAAAACGGTTTGAGTGAATTAGCTGTTGGAACAGCTTTTGGCCCTTTACTATTTGAAGGTGTATATTTTGTGATGACAGGTAAATTTTCTTTAGTAGTTTTGGTTCTGTCATTGGCAGTTGTAATGTTTACTATTGGACTTTTGTATGTTCACACACTATTAGATTTTGAGGGTGATATGTATGCTCATAAAAAAACTTTAGTATGCAGAATTGGTGACAAAAAAGTTGCATTAAAAGGTGTTTATGTTGTCTACGGTTTAGGTTATCTATTTACACTTCTACTTGCTTTTATGTTAAAAAATTATTTTATTTTGCTTACTTTTTTGCTCATTCCTCTTGTTATTGATATGTATAATTCATTGAAAACATTTACATGTGGCGATGATGTCAAAGAATTTTATTTCAGATTGCTAAAAGCAAGAAATTTAATGGTTTATTATTCTTTATTAATTACATTATTTTTACTATTTTAATTTTATTTAAATTATGCTATTCTAATAATATAAGAAGTAAGGAGCATCAATGAATAGCACAAATCAGAATTTAAAACCAATTACTACAAAAATTAATCAAGCAGGAAATCTTGAAATTGGTGGTTGTGATTTGATAGAACTTGCCGAGAAGTATGGGACTCCTTTATATGTTTTAGATGAGGCGACAATTAGATCAATTTGTCACGATTATAAAAAAGCTTTTGAATCTTATCCAAAAGTAAATATGATGTTTGCATCAAAAGCATTATGTACTATGGCTACATCTAAAATTCTTGCAAGTGAAGGATTTGGTTTCGATGTTGTATCTGCAGGCGAAATTTATACTGTATATAAAGCCGGAGTCGATATGTCTAAGGTTTTGTTTAACGGGAATAATAAATCTTTTGATGAATTAACTCTAGCTATTGAATTAGGTGTTGGAAGAATTTCTGTTGATAATTTCTTTGAATTAGAGTTATTAAATGAAATTGCAAAATCGCATCAGAAAACTGTTGATATTTTGCTTAGAATTACTCCTGGCATAGAGTGCCATACTCATGAATATATTCAAACAGGACATTTAGATTCAAAATTCGGCTTTGATTTAACTCAAATAGATGAAGCTGTTGAATTAATTTTAAATGATTATAAAAATTTAAAATTACATGGATTGCACGCACATATTGGGTCTCAAATTTTTGAAACTTCAATTTATGGTGACGAAATAGAAATTCTTGTAAAAGAAATTGCTAGATTAGATGAAAAATTTGGGTTAAAGTTAGATGAAATAAATGTAGGAGGCGGCTTAGGTGTTAAATATACCGAAAATGATTGCCCTCCATCAACTTATACAATTGCTGATATTATTATAAATCGTTTAAACGACTGTATTAAAAAATATAATATAGAGGTTCCTTCTTTATTCATTGAACCTGGTAGAAGTGTGATTTCAACATCTGGTGTGACATTGTATACTTTAGGTAGTTCAAAACAAGTTCCAAAGGGAAAAAAATATTTTGCTATTGATGGCGGAATGTCTGATAATCCAAGACCTTCTATGTACCAGGCAGAGTATTATGCTGAAATTGCAAATAAACCGGATTTTGAGTTTGCAAATACTGTCACAATTGCAGGTAGATTTTGTGAATCAGGTGATATTTTAATAAAAGATATTACATTGCCTGAGCTTGAAGAAGGCGATATTCTTTGTGTTTATAATACTGGAGCTTATAATTATTCAATGGCATCTAATTATAATCGAGTACAAAAACCTGCAATGGTACTTGTAAATAATTCTCAATCTGATATTATAATAAATAGAGAGACTCTTGATGATATAATTTCACACGATGTAATTCCTGGTAGGTTGGAAAATGATTAATGAGTTTATTGCATACATACTAAAATATATTTCAACTCTTGAAATGACTTTTAACTGGTCAGACTTTTTGCAAATAGCATTTCTTGCAGGTGTATTGTTGTTTTTATATCGAAAATTTATAAAGAATACGTCTTCAGAAAAATTTGTTAAAGGTCTATTAATCTTAGTTTGTGTTTGGGCTTTTAGTGAAGTTTTAATGCGAATAGATTTAAAAATTATTGGTATGTTTTTGAAATCTATTGTAACGCTTGTATCTTTGAGTTTGATTGTTATATTCCAACCTGAATTAAGACGTTTTTTAGGCTTTTTAGGTCAGGTTGATTTTGTAACTAAAATTTTTAATTCTAATCATGATAAATCTAAAAGTCAGAAAATTGATGTAGTAAAAGAATTAATTGAAAGTGTTAAATATTTATCAAAATCTCATACTGGAGCTTTAATCGTGTTTCAAAGCGATTTGAGAAATACATATTATGATGTTGGAACAAAGTTAAATGCTGATTTATCTACAGAATTAGTTTTAACAATTTTCCATCCAAATACTCCATTACACGATGGTGCTGTTGTTATAAATGGTGATAAAATAATTTCTGCAGGGGTTTTGTTGCCGTTGACAGAAGATCCTAAACTAAGTTGGAAATATGGCACTCGTCATCGTGCAGCAATTGGTATGACTGAAAATAGTGATGCAGCTTGTCTTGTTGTGTCTGAAGAAACAGGGGATGTTTCTATTGCTATTGATGGAAGTTTGAAAAAGTATGAAGATTTGGTTACTTTAAAATCTGATTTAGAAAATATTCTAGGTTATAAAGATAAGTTAGAAGAAGATAAGAAAACTATTTTTAAAATTAACAATTTTATGACAATTAAAAAGTCTGTAAAAGATGAATCAGGAAAGGTTTAGTTTCGTATGCCTGAAGATAAATTAACCAAAAAGGAATTGTTTTTTTCTATATTAACAAAAATGTTTTTTTTAACAGTAGGTCCTTTTGTAGCAGCTTTTGCATTGGAAGTTTTTTTAGTTCCAAATAATATTATTGATGGTGGTATTGTTGGTGTGTCAATAATTCTTAGTTATTTGACCAAAATCAATTTAGGGCTGTTAATTTTCTTAATTAATATTCCTTTTTTCTTTTTAGCGTTTAATAAAATTGGTAAAAAATTTGTTTTACAGACTTTTTATGCTATTGGGATGTTATCATTGGCGTTGAACTTTTTTACAACTCATGGTCATCCAGTAACGCATGATTTATTATTATCAACAGTGTTTGGTGGTATTATTCTTGGTTGTGGAGTAGGTCTAGTATTAAAAAACGAAGGATCTTTAGATGGAACTGAAATTATGTCTTTAGTTTTATCTAAAAAGTTTGGATTTTCTGTCGGTGAATGGATAATGCTTTTTAATATATTCATCTATGGAGCCGCAGGAATTGTATTTGGTTGGAATAAAGCTATGTATGCGGTATTAACTTATTTTATAGCATTTAGAGTTATTGATGTTGTATTAGAAGGGTTAAATTCCGCTAAATCTATAGAAGTAATAAGTGAAAAGGCAACTGAAATAGGACAAGAACTTTTAGAAAAATTGGATATTGGAGTTACTTATTTAAAAGGTATTGGAGCTTATTCTGGTACAGAAAAAACATTGATATATTGTGTAGTTTCAAGACTTGAGTTAGCTAAAATGAAAGAAATTATAAGAAGAATTGACCCAAATGCTTTTATTTCAATAGTAGATGTACATGA
>CAUDIU010000024.1 GCA_958449715.1 uncultured Clostridium sp.
TTCTTGTATTTTTATTCATGTCAAATGTGTATTTGATTTCTTTCTTTTTTAATATGGCAGGAGGTTCAGGTAGTCTGTAACCTGTTAATGTTTTTATAATATTGTTATCATATCTTTTAGAACCAGAAGATGATAATATTTCAACTTTTTTAATAGTTCCATTTGGTAAAATTGTTATTTCAAATACTGCACTGTCAGTTATCCAAGAATAAGATGTTGGAAAACGTTTTTTTATTAGTTCTCTGACTTTATAATAATAGCGATTATCAATTTGTTGTGCGTTTGGAGTATCTTTGACATAAACATTATTATGCACATTGTAAGTATTTGTGAAATTGAAATCATAATTAATATTTATGCTGTCATATTTAATATCAGGTGGAAACGGTTTAAATGGAGACGATTTTTGAACAGCTTCAATTAATTGTTTGTTGAGTTCTTCATCTTCTGATGATATAACTTTTATGTTTTCAACAGATCCATTTTTATTTACAGTAAACGATAATGTTGCCTGTGTATTTTTTTCTCCTTTATATTTAAAATTTGTATTGATTTGTTCTTGTAAGTATTTATTATATTCTTGAATCGTTTGATTATCAGATTCTGCAAATGTAATATTTCCTGTTAAAAGTGTAAGAATACCGAAAATTATAAACCATTTTTTCATACATCAACCCTCTTTAATTTTTTATGAAATTTTTATTAAAAAAAGACCTTTTAATTTTATTTTCTAATTCTATTTCAAGTTTGTTCTAAAACCTGATTGGTGGGTGAAGCGGCACGCTTTTCTTTAGTTTAGACAAAATAAGTTTGTACAAAACCTATGTGGCGGTAGAAGCGGCACGCTTCATTTGAAACGTCGCATCATTTTCATAGCTTTATTCATTGCATGCTTGCCAAGTTTCCCTTTGAAACCGCCAAGACCGCCCGTGTTACCCATTTTACTCATGTCAGGCATGCCTCCGCCCATTTTGCCGAACATATTTTTCATATCTGACATGCCTTTCATCATCATTCTCATTTGTTCAAACTGTTTTACATATGTATTTATTTCTGCTAAATCCATACCGCAGCCTTTTGCAATACGTTTTTTACGACTTGTGTTAAGCAAGTCAGGGTTTGAACGTTCTTCAGGTGTCATGCTGGAAATGAACACTTCCATTTTTTTGAATTGCTTGTCACCTTCATGAGAAATCTTATCTCTGTCATCTTTGCCTATATTAAGACCAAGCATGCCAAGTAGGTTGCCCATAGAACCGAAAGCTTGCATTTGTTTTTGCATTTTCAAAAAATCGTTGTAAGAAAAGTTGTTCTTACTCATTTTTTCTTCAAGTTCTCGAGCTTGTTTTTCATCAAAAACTTCCTGTGCACGTTCTACAAGTGATACTATATCACCCATTCCTAAAATACGTGTAGCCATGCGTTCAGGGTAAAAATCTTCTAAAGCGTTAAGTTTTTCGCCTGTACCTGTCAATTTAATAGGTTTGCCTGTGCAGTATACAACGCTTAATGCAGATCCGCCTCTGCTGTCACCATCGAGTTTTGTTAATACAAGACCTGTAAGACCTAATTGAGCATCAAAGTTTTCAGCTACATTTACAGCTTCTTGTCCTGTCATTGAATCAATTACAAGAAGTTTTTCAGTCGGGTGGAAAATTCTATCTATTAAAAGAAGTTCCGCCATCATATCAGTATCGATTTGTAATCGGCCTGCAGTATCTAAAATAAGTGTATTAAATCCGTTTTGGTTAGCATAATCAATTGCTCCGCGTACAATTTGTTGAACGTCTTTGCAATCAGGGATTGTAAAGACTTCATTTTCAATTTCTTTACCAAGAGTTTGTAATTGAGAAATAGCTGCTGGTCTATATACGTCACATGCTACAAGTAGTGGTTTTCTGCCTTCTTTTTTTAATTTAACTGCAAGTTTAGCAGATGATGTTGTCTTACCTGACCCTTGAAGACCAAGCATCATAATCATGTTTGGATTACCTGAAAAATCAAGCGGTTTAGCTTCTTTTCCAAGTAAATTTATAAGTTCATCGTGAACAATTTTGATTAATTGTTGAGAAGGATCAACACCTTCTAAAACTTTTTCACCTTCAGCTTTATCTTTAATAGAAGATATGAAAGCTTTTACAACACGCAAATTTACATCAGCATCTAATAATGCACGTCTAATTTCTCTGAGAGCTTCCTGCATATTATCTTGGGTAAGCTCTTTGCCTCGAGTTTTACTGATTATTTCCTGTAATTTTTCACTTAAACTATCAAACATATTTGAATTATATCATAAACTAATCTTCGATGTTATCGTAATTCATGTCAGTTTTTATATCATCTTTATGTTTGTCTTTGTATTTTTCATGCATAATTAATAAAGGAACAGAAATAGGAAATGTTAATATTGTTGCAATTCCCAAAAGACCTTTTTTAAATCCCGGTTTGTTAGATGGATCCGGGTTTTCAGGAGGATTGATATCAAAGCCGTAATCTTCACCTACACCAAAGTTAATTTTATCTGAAATTGGTTGTGTTATATTGTCTGCATTGTTTTGTAAAAATGATTTTGTATTATTTGTTAAAAATTTTCTAACATTAGTTGATGTGATTGATTGTATACGCATTATAATTCCTTTATAAATTGCTTTTGCATGCATTATAAGTCGAAAAAGATTTATTTATGCTACTTTTATAGTAAAAATTTTACATTATTTTACAAATTTTTTTATTTGTAAAACATCATACATTTTTATGATTTCATTTCAAATCTCGTTTGCTAATATATAACCATACTCCTTAGAGAACTAAGATACACATATCCCTAATCAACAGCTATGCACTTCAAATGTACATAGCTTTTTTTTATGTTTATTCAGGAATTTCCATGCACATACAGTGAATTCCTCCATATTGTTCGGCGAAAAGTTTTTTTTCAATGGCATTATTTTCACCTGATACAAAATATACTTTGTCAACGTATGGTTTTATTTTATCTAAAAATGCTTGTTCAAGACTAAATCCCGTTTTTTCTTTGATTTCATCTGTTAGTCCAAGACTTTCATCAAGATGTGATTTATTTGTTATATACACAACTTCATTTTTATTGTTAATTAATACATTTGCGTTCATATAATTTTGTAGTTGTTTTAGGAGATAAGAATTTTTATTTCCATCTTGATCTCCGAAAATTTCGAAAAGTCTTGATGGCACTTTAATAGGTTCGTAGCCTGCTTTTAGGAGTGAAGTTTCAACATCTTTCATATTTGCATAAGGATTTATGCTGAGAATTTTTTTAAATTGGTTAAAATATGTAGCAGTTTTAGCAAATGGAATTCTAAATTTTTCTCTTTCATCTTCAGTTACTTTAAATGCTGCATTTTTAATACTTTCAAATCCTTTGGCAAGAGTTTCAAGCATGGTGTTATCATCAGCAATAAGTACTTTTTTATCTTTTAGAGGTCTTAAAAATAAATCAATATGAAAATCAGCTTGAGGAATTGGATGGATATTTTTTATTTTGAATATTTGTTGTAACTCTTCAATACTGAATTTTTTTAATTCATTTTGACCGATAAGAAGTTCGTCTTCTCCTTGTTTATTTTTGGTAATAAAATAATTTCCGCCTTTAATGTGGGTTTTGGATAATATGTTTTTTAGTAATTTGCTATTTTTTTCTAATTCAAAATCATATATTTTTTTATCAATATATTCAGAGCCTTCAGGAGTTGGAATTTCTACAAATTCCTTTCCATTTTTTTTGACGATAGGAAGATTATATAGTAGATCAACATATTCTTGTTGATCTTTAACGTTCATCATTTCATGAATAAATTCTTGAATTTTGTTGTTTTTTAAATTAAAGAAATTCTTTAATGTTTCTGTTTTTGGAGAGTTTTCAAATGCTAATAAAGAATCTCCAATGATTCCCCAATAATCTTGTGCCCAACAACCTTTGTTGTTTTGGGTATATTCAAATCTGTCTGTTTTCAAATGAGGTTTTGCAGGAGAATTTTCAAACAAATAAACTTTAAAATTTTCAATTTCTCCAATTTTTCTCATTTCTTCTGCTATGCCTTCAAAATTTGAATTCATAACAAATCCTTTTAATCTTCTGGCATCGTATCCTTGGAAGTTAATATTTTGTTGTGTATTGTTAATTTTCATACCTAAAGGAAGTATTGTAAAAAATTTTTTTGCTAATTAAATAATAGTTTTTAATATATCTTGACAAAATATTTTGATATAATAAAATAAAGATACGTCCAAACAATCGAATGGAGGAGTGCCAGAGCGGTTGATTGGAGCAGTCTTGAAAACTGTCGTACGTTCACGCGTACCGTGGGTTCGAATCCCACCTCCTCCTAATTTTAAAAGCCACCTTCAAAGGTGGCTTTTTTAGTGAGTTTATTTATGTTTATCATTTCAAAAATTAATTAAATGCTAGAATAAGTTAATATAAATTATAAAAAATATAATTGACTAAATGTGGTATTTGTGTATATTATTTATCAATTAGGATAATTATTATATTTTGTGAGAAGTAATGAATAGAAGAATATTTTTATTATCTATATTTATAATTAGTTCATTTTTAATGTTGAAAACAAATTTGTCTGTAGCAAATACTTTTGATCGTGTACTCATGAATTCATATGCTAAAGATTTAAGTCAAAATGAATTATATAATCCTAATAGGCCAGAATGGATAGAATTTTGTCCGATAGAATATATTAATGCTAGTTACGATAATAGAAAATTTGTACCATATTATAGTCGAATGAAATCATGGGAAAATAATTATTGGGTTGATCGTAAACGTATATTTAATGAGGAAGTTGCTAAATGTGATGCTATATTACAATTAGAATTGAAAAATTCCTGTTATGCAAAAGTAAGAAGTATTCAATATGCTCAAAATGATAATTTTAAGCATACAAAAATATTAAAGATACAAGAACAAAATGTGCAAGACATGTATGGAATAAAGCAAGTACCTCAAAATATTAATGTTAATTACCGTTACTGGTAAATATTTATAGTATAATTATTATTTGTATAAATTTATAGGAAAATGTTTAAAAAATTCTTTTCAAAGGTGGCTTTTTTAGTAGTTAAATTTATATTTTTTTATCATCTTATTTTTCCTGATTGATAACCTGTCCATAAATATATTGCAGGTAAGAATTTTTCGATTCCAAGTTTTTTTATAAAAGGTATTTCTGCCATAATTAATGCTCCTGAGATAACGTCTATGTTTGCTAAAGAGTCTATAAATTTTACATGTCTTTCATTTTCTGTGCCTGTAGTTTTATTTATTTTATTTGAGATTTTTGAAGCTAAATACATACCACTGAAAATTCCTGCAAGTAATGTAAATGCTTTTATTTTATTATTATTAGTTTGTGGAGTTAAAGCACATAATTTTAATAATGGTTTAATTAAAAGTGTCGGGATAACAGCATTAAAAAATTGGAATATTCCTTCGTGTATCTTATTCTTTTTGTTAGAGTTTTTATCTGCAACTATTCCTCCAGATATTCCTCCAATAATGCTGCCTGTACTGAGCATTATCATTTCTTTTTCGGCATATTTAAGTTTGTTAATTGGATTTTTTTGATATTTTGAAATTATTAATAAAGGTAATATAGTTCCAATTAAAGATCCGCTAGCTATACCAATTTGACCACCAAGAGTTAATGGTTCTCTTTTAGGTTTGCTGAAAAAATGATCATTTCTGTTATGTTTAAAACCGAAAGCAGAAAAGGTGTTGCTTATATTATTGTTAATTGGGGGTATCATGATTAATGTTTTAACATATCCTTAATATTTTCCATAATATTCATGCCATTTTATATTATATCGAAATATATTATTGTCAATATAGGTATAAATTGGGAAATTTTTTGATATAAATATTAAACTGTTATGTTATAATAATATTTGATTGAAAGGATTTTATTTATATGAAGACTATAAAATTAACGAAAATGCAAGGTTGTGGAAACGATTTTGTAATTATTGATTACCCCGAATTTGAAAAGACCGGAATGAAAATGGACGAACTTGCAAAAAAAGTTTGTGATAGAAATTTTGGAGTTGGTGCAGATGGTATGATTATTCCAAAACTTGATACAAAAGACACTGATTTGGGCTGGTATTTTTATAATTCAGACGGTTCTACCGCTCAAATGTGCGGTAATGGTATGAGATGTTTTGCAAAATATGCTTATGATAACAAACTTGTTGATAAAAAAGCATTTAGTGTTCAAACTCTTGCAGGTGTGATAAAACCAGAACTTTTAGAAAACGGTTTAATCAAAGTAAATATGGGCAAACCTATTTTAGAGGATAAAAAAATTCCTTTCTGGGGCGAAAGAAAATTGACTGCTCTTGATAGAGAATTTGAAATTACACCTGTTTCTATGGGAAATCCTCATTGTGTAATTATTACAGATGAAGATCCTATGGAATTGGCTGTTAAATACGGACCTGTGATTGAAAAACACGAATTTTTCCCTGAAAAAACTAACACTGAATTTGTTAAAGTTAAATCTCGTATGGAAATTGATATGAGAGTGTATGAACGTGGTTGCGGGATTACTTTAGCTTGTGGTACAGGTGCATGTGCCAGTGTTGTTTCTTGTGTTTTAAATAACTTAACAGAACAAAAAGTTAAAGTTAATCTTTTAGGTGGGCCTGTATTCGTTGAATGGCAAGGTTCTAAGGACGATACTGAGAAAGATATTTTCTTAATCGGTTCTGCAAATTACAGCTTTTTTGCAGAGTATATATTGTAAAATCTCGTATTTCCATGATAATATTGATTTATAGCCAAAATATAAAAAGGAGAAAATAAAATGAAAAATTATGAATTATTAACTGTATTTAAGCCAAATTTAGATGCAGAAGAAGTAGATAAAGCAGTTGAAAGATTAGGCGCTTTAGTTTCTGAATTAGGCGGTAAAGTTGAATCTACAGATAAAACTGGTAGAAAAAAATTAGCTTACGATATCCAAAACTTTAGAGATGGATTTTTCGTTACTACAGTTTTAAGCTTACCTGCTGAAAAAGTTGCTGAATTCAGACGTCAATTAAGATTAAGCGACAATATTTTAAGAACAATGTTCTTAGAATCATCAAAAGCAGCAGTTTAGTTAAAAAGAAAGGATATATTTGTAAAACTCTTTGCAAATATATATGATGGGTGAAAGATGTCACTTGCAAAATCAGTAGTTACAGGAACAGTTTATAGAGCACCGGAAAAACGTTTTACTCAAAATAACGTTGCAGTGTCTGCTTTTGTTCTTAATATCGGCGAAAGAGAAGAAACTTTGATTAGAGTATTATCAAAAAGAAATGCTCTTGATGAAATTGTTTCTTCATTGACTAAAGGTGAAAGAGTTCTTGTAGAAGGCAGACTTCAAACAGCTGCTGTTAAAATGGACGATGGCTCTGAAAAAAGAATCTATGAAATCGATGCTAATACAATCGAAATTTTAGGTGAAGGAGCTTCAGTTCCTGCAAATCAAAAATTTGGAACAGAAGAAATCGTTAAATTTGAATCAGATGACATGTCAAATGAATTGATTAACGAAGACGAAATTCCATTCTAGGAGCGTAGCCGCTCCACCCGCCAATTGGATTTTGCATAATTTTGCAAATGATTGGTTAAAGAAAAAGGAGCGTAGCTGCTCCACTCGCCAATTAGATTTTGCATAACTTTGCAAATGATTGGAAAAATATAAAAATAATAAGTAGTACAAAATAAAATAGGCTAGAAAGGCTAAATGAAAAAAATGGCAAGACAAGACGCATCAGATAAGAAAAAACGTAAAAATTGCAGTCTTTGTGCAGACAAAGTAGAAGCAATTGATTACAAAGATGCAGCTAAATTAAAAAGATACTTGACTGAAGCAGGAAAAATTATTCCTCGCAGAATTACAGGTAACTGTGCTAAGCACCAAAGAATGATTGTAAGAGCAATCAAACGTGCTAGAGAAGCTGCAATTATCGATTACGTTTTCGATTAATTTGAAAGGAAAAGACCGATAAATTTTTATCGGTCTTTTTTTATTTTTTATTTTCAAAAATTATTTTGTAATACATATCTGCTTTTACATATTTATTTATTGGTTTCTTTTTCCACAATTTTATATTAATTTCTGCAGGTAGTCTTCTAACTGAAAACATTAAGTCATTTTGCATTGGAGAAATATTATTACAGCCGTCTTTGTACCTACAGCTTCCGCCTAGATGTATGTAATCTCTAAATGTTGATATATCTTTTGTTGCGTTATTGTACTCAGAATACATTTTTATATTTTTTGTATCAAATATATACATATAATCATATCCAAAATCTTTGGCATTTAATCCTGATAATTGGATTACATATCTTGATGATTGTCCGTTTATGTTTGATCTATATTTCAAGAATTTTCTTGTTAATTCGTATTTAGCAACAATTAATTTATTTTTTTCATCATGTTGCAATGAAATAGGTAAAAAGTTAGAATAATCAGATGTGCAAAATTCTTTGTTAGTACCAATATCCCAAGGTATGTATGGCATGCTCAATCCGACCAAAGTATTTGGGTTATTCATTAGAACACTGACTTTTGATGGACCTTGAATATTTTCGTGATAATCACCTTTATAGTTTAATTGGTTACATTTAATTGAACCCCACCAAGGTTTATTGTCGACTATGCTGCCAAAGACAGCTGTGTTTGGTTCATAATTATTTTTGGTAAACAGTGAATTTTTAACATGTTGTTTTCTAATATCAAATATTTGCTGTTTAGATAAATAGTCATATTCAGATGTAGGATTTACTTTTAGTGCTTGAAAAGTTGAATAATCATTAATTTTTAAAATATTATTATCGTTATGTCCGAAAATAAAAAATGGGAAAAAATAAAATATGATAACTAAGAATATAATAATTTTAGCAGACACTAATATACTTACCGGTAATTTTTCTAATAAAAGTGGTGCATTAAATTTACTCTCATGTTTATCAAGTCTTTCTTCTAAATCCCGCAAGGTTTTGTCATAGTAGGTACAATCTTTTAGATTTTGTTTTGCAATCTCATTATTAGGATCAATTTCTAAAATTTTTTTATATGTGAAAATAGCATTATCATAATCGTCGATTAATTCATAATAAAATCCTTTTAAAGATAGAATTTCTGTATTTTCTGGATCAAAAGTGAGAAGCTCATCTATTTCATTTATTAGTTTTTCTATTTCATCTTTTTTTGATTTTAAATTTGAGGGTTCAATAGTCTCAATAAAACTTTCAATTTTTTCAAGTCTTGATTGGAATTCTTCTTTATTCATATTAGTACCCTCTATATTTTCTTTCTCTTAATTTGTCTGCAATTAGCCAAATATCAATTATGAATGATGCAATTATCAGGACAAAAAATGGTAAACATACTATAAATAAGTTATTTTTATATGCAGATTCAATTGCATCTTTTGCAGTATATGCAATTGTAGTACCTATAATAAACAATACAATTGACAAATATTTAAAATTATTTTCTACTTGATTGGATAATATTTGTTTAAACCCTTTGTTTAAATAATTATCAATTTTTTCTTTAATATCTTCAGTGTTACCCGGACCTCTAAAATTATATGTAAAATTATTTACACTTCTTGTGTAGTCAATAATTTTATAAATTGTTTGCATTGGAAAACTTGATGTATTTGAAAGAGAAAATGTTTTATTATTCAAGACTTTAAAATTTAATTCAATTTCTTTTAATGCAGTTGTATACCCGTATTTTGTACTCACAAGATCTGTAATGACAGTAAGTTCAAGTGAATTTATATCACTATATCCGCATACAAAATTGTATTGTGGTCTGTTAAAATTGAAATTTATTCTTCCTTGTAAAAAATCTATAGATTTAAGATTTAATTTCGAATTAAATTCTTTTAAGGCTTTTTGTCTTGTAATAATAGATAAAATAAATCCTAAATAGACAACTAATGGTAAAATTATAAATAAAACCCAAGCCATCCAAAAGCCGTCAGGTTCTATTGCGAAGACAGTATTAAACGCATTTTTTACCCAATTACAAAAACTCTCTATAGATGCAGCTTCGGAAATATTCATAAAATAAGCTAATAAAAGTGCAACAGTATAAATTATACTGAATATCCCCCACATTATGGGTATGCTTAATGAAGTTTTTTGTGAAACGTTATTTATATGCATATAACCAACCTTTTTTTATTATACAGATTTTTATGAAATTGTAAATATGAATTTATTTTTGTTGAATTAATTTTAATCTTTGCTTAGTTGACGGGTGAGTTGAAAAATATTGTAGATATTCAGGCATTTTATCTTTTTTCTCTAAGAATTTGAAAAATTCTACAGCACCAGTATTTCTACCATATAATTTGTAAACTATTTTGTTTGCGTATAAATCAGCTTCTTTTTCTTGTTTTCTTGAATAGTTTAAGCTATTTAAGTCAGAAATACTGTTTATAGTTATATCCAAGTTATTATTTCCTGCAGAAAATATTGATATCACTGCAGATATAATAATTTGTCTGCTTATAGTTTTTAAATGATCTCTGTGTGCGTAATGTCCTAGTTCATGTGCAAGTATAAATGTTAGAACTTCTTCATCTTTAACTTCTTTTAATAAACCCTTTGTGAAAAATATTGTACCGTTTGGTGTTACAAAGGCATTTATTTCTTTTTTGTTAATTTCATAGATAGGAAACTTTGATTTACCTTGTAATTTTTTATCTAAAGGTACAATTTCATCTCTTATATTTTCAAGCACTTGAATTTCTTTTTCTTGATTATTCACAGTTGGTTGAATATTATAAGAAAAAGCATTTTCAATTTTCATTTGGGTTTCATCTGACATTCTGTCAATGAAAAAATTTCCGATTATGTCTGCGAAAATATATAGTGCAAAAAGTAGCGCTGCAATGCCTGAAATTAAAATTATAAATTCAATTCCGACATTAGATTTTCCGACATTTACATTGTCTTCTATTACGTTTAAATATCTTTCTTCCAGACTTTTATTCATAAGTTATTGCTGTTCCATATGCAATAATTGCACATTGAGGTACACTTTCTTGACCGTATGTATCATTTATCATAACAGATTCTATACGGGTATTTATTATAAAATTCGCACCTCTTGCTTTTTCTCTCATGCGTAAAACCGCTTCTCTTCTACCTCTGTCAAGAATAGATTCAAAAGTAGTCAATCTTCCACCGAAGAAGTTTTTCAAAGATGCAACAAAATTTTTAAAATAATCACCGCTGATTACGCATTCACCTGTCACAAGTTCTACTTTTTTAATTTTTTTATTTGTATGCCAAGTTTTTGCACCAAAGTTTACAATAGGTTTTCTGATTAAGGCAATTTCTCTTTTTCTTATATTTTCAAAATGTCGTTTTTCTATTATTGTACCTGTAATAAAAGTTATTCCCAAAATTACAAGTAGAAATATTATATCACTCATCTTATGTTTTATCCTTTTGGTTCAACTTTTACTGCAGTACCATATGCGTATACTTCAGCAGCACCTACTGTAACTGATGATGTTGCTAATCTTATATTAACTACTGCATTTGCTCCCATTTTAACTGCTTGTTCTTGCATTCTTGCAATAGCTTCCTTACGTGCTTCTGTTAAAAGTTCGGTATAACTTTTTAACTCTCCGCCTACCATGTTTTTTAGACCTGCACCAATATCTTTAATAGCGTTTTTAGCTCTTACAGTGCTGCCTGTCACAAGACCATACTGTGCAACGATATTCATTCCAGGCACAGTTTCAATATTTGTTAAAATCATCTTCATAACCTCCGATTTGATATTATCATCGAAAGGAGGTATTGAAATCATATACTTATATTAGTTATTTAATTACTTCAATAGTGTCGTAATCTACAAGATATGGCATATGTTCTTCTGTGATTAATTCACCCGGTAATAAAACCGCAATTCCCGGAGGGCATTCTGCGATTACTTCTGCTGCAATTCTTCCTACTGCGTGCTCTTTTGGAATAACTTCTTTGTGTGAATAGAATGCTTCTCTAAGAGTCATTTTAATAATCGGAGTGAGCATAGGCATATGTTTTTTCTTTTCAAGATAGCATATATCTGTGTAATTTGTTTTATCAATTTGTTGCAAGCATTTTACAAGATATTGCATATCTGATCTTGTATTACCTATGTTAGAAAGTATTAAAAGTCCTGCATCTGAAGCACTTTCAACTTCTATATTGAAATCAATTTCCAAAATAGATTCAAGACGTTTTCCTGATAATCTGTCGTCTCTGATAAATACTTTTGTAATATCTGTTTTGTAACCAAAATCAGGTCTTAAATGGTGAATATGTTCTAATTTATCAATTTCACGTCTTAAATATTTTGCGTTTTGTACTGCACGTTCAAGTTGTTTTCTTCCTCTAGGGCTGTCAAGATTTGCACGAGCAGCATCAAGACTTGCTAATAGCATTAATGAAGGACTTGTTGTATGTAAAAGTTTTAGAGCTTTTTCTACTGCATCGCAATCTAATTTTGAATTTTCTGCAATATGCAACATAGAACTTTGGCTCATACTTCCGCCTGTTTTGTGTAAAGAATGAACTACAGCATCTGCGCCAAGTTTCAAAGCAGTTGTTGGAAGATGATTGTTAAAATTCCATAGGCAGGCATGAGCTTCATCAACAATTAAAGGTACATTGTATTTTTTGCACACTTCAGCAATTGATTTTACATCAGATACAACCCCTTCATATGTTGGGTTTGTAATCCATACCATTCCTGCATCACTATTTTTTGACAGCATTTCTTCAACACTTTCAGGAGTAACGTTCCCCCATATTCCCCATTCGTCGAACTTTTTAGGGATTAGCCATAATGGCTCTGCTCCTGAAATAATCATACCTGTTAAAATTGATCTGTGACAATTTCTGTTTGTAACAATTTTTTGCCCTTTTTTAGTCAATCCCATTGCTAATGCTAAATTACCAGCAGTTGAACCGTTTATTAAAAAGAAAGTTTTTTTAGCTCCGAAAGCTTTTGCAGCTAGTTCTTGAGCTTCTTTAATAGGCCCTGTTGCAGGGTGTAATGTGCCCAATCCGTCAAATTCATCTGTAGTGTCTATAGATAGAGCTTTTGCACCTATAAGTTTTTTAAACTCAGGCAAAGAACCGTTACCTTTTGTGTGACCAGGAATGTGAAATTGGTAAGTCGGATTTTCATAAGCATTTTTTAATGCTTCTACAATCGGGGCTTTTACTTTTACTTTTGAATTTTTTTCTTGTTGTTTTAGCATCTTTAGGGTTTCCAATTTTTTGCGTGGGTAATTTTTCTTTTTTGTTACATTTGTCATAATTATTAATATACACTAAAAAAATTTTTTTTTGCATATATTTTGTGTTACATTAATATTTGTGAACTATTTTTTTAAAAGGATAGCTTTAATACTTATTTTAATTATGCTTGCCCCACCTGTGTTTGCCTTCGGAAAGACAAAACACAAGGAAGTTCGTCCTGTGGAAAATCAGGAAGTAATTCATCTTGATGTTACTAAAAATGATAGTGATTTATCAGAAGAAAATCAAATTCCTGAAAATCCAAAACAAAAAAATGATGATTGGGTGCAAAAAGATATAATTCGAGATAACGTAGATACAGAGTTCTCTATCTTTGACAATTTAATTGATACGGATAAAACATCTGATCACCCTTTTAAAATTGAAGAAGAGTCTCTTTTTGGAAAAATTTATAAAAAGAAATTAGAAAGAACTTCTATTCCTTCATTTTTATTAAAAGATGAATTGACTTTTAAATATAAAAAAGGTCCTATTGATAAAGTCCAATTTTATGGAGCTTATCAAGGAAATATGGGATTTGATTTTTCAGGGGCTGATTATGATACAGATTACGGTTTTGGATTTATGGAAGCCGGTGTTGTTGGGGATTTCAAAGATAAAAATACAGATTTTAAATTACAATTTAATTTTAAAAATGGTGAAAACAGAACATATTTGCAAGGTCTTGTGACAGATGCATATATTATGAACACAAGAATACCTCACCACAAAATTATCGTTGGTAATTCTCGAAATCAAGTAGGTTTTGAAGGTGGTATGGGATCTTATGTATTGCCTTTTGCAATGCGTTCGCAAATTTCAAGAACTTTTGGTAATACAAGAGCATTAGGTGTGAGGGTTGTAGGTGACTATGATTTAGTTGACTATAGTGTTGCGTTGAATAGTTCTGACAGATTTTTTAAAGAATTTTTCCCGGGAGCTGAATTTACAGGCTGGGTAAACTTAAAACCTTTGGGTAAGACTGATGGAAAATACGGAACACTTGTATTAGGCGGAGGTCTGAATGCAGGGCATAACGATACTGATTATACAGTAGGCGGTGCTTATGCGAGTTATAGATATAAAAAGTTTATGGCAAACTTTGAATATGCAATAGCAGACGGATACAACGGAACATACAGAAGTACCGATAAAGCCGAAGGTTTTTATACAACTATCGGGTACAGGATTACACAAAAATTGCATATCCTGGCTCGTTATGACCAATTTGATCCAAACCGAGATATTGCAAATAACAAGAGTCGAGAATATTCTGTTGGTTTGAATTATTTTATCAAAGGTCAGGCATTGCGTTTAATTTTGAATTATGTATTCTGTGATAATGAAAATACCGAAGACAGTCATAGAATTATCCTCGGTACTCAAATTGTTTTATAAAACTAATTAATAATGCTAAAAATAGTGCAGAATTAAAATAAATTGATTTATTCCTGCACTATTTTTCTAAAATTCTTGATAAGCATAATCTTATAATCAAAGATTTACGTATAATGAATATGAAAATAAAATATTAATCTTTTTTGTGTTTTACATCTTCTTTGATTACGATGAGGTTGTTTATAATTTTCATCGCGCAAGTCGGAAGTACAACGTCATTTAAGCCGTTTGCAATGCTGATAATTTTTCCTGCGCCCAAAACTACTTCATCACCTTTGTAGAAGAATTTGTAGTCATCTTGTCTGTCTGAACGAATTGTGATTTGATCCATTTGTTTTTACCTCTTTTTTTACTATTTCTATTAAATCCTTTTGTATTCTTTAAGTTTCTCTAAAACCATTATTAATGGGTGTTTGCTACACGCTCCCCTTTGTTGTTATAAAAAATTCCTTCTTCCATAACTTCTTCATAAATTTCTTCATCTTTTTTGAAACTCTCTTCTGTATATGGATATAAGTCAATGCATACGTCTAATTCAGTTTCAATTTTTCCGACAATAGGCCAAATTTGTTCTCTTTTTGATTTATCTTCAATATCAAAAAGAGCTGCAATTTCAATATCTTCACCTTCATGCAATTCGCCGTCAGTGTGAATTCCGAATAAATACAAGCCTTTAAAATCTTTAAAGACACGATTGAAAGCAAATGCAATTTTTGAGATTACTTCATCAACAGATTTTGCCATTTTTTTATCCTTTTAGATTTTTATATAACGTCCTTTTTGTCTATTTTGAAATTTTTTCTGCCACATCATCTTTGCTGATTGTTACTTGTTCAGATGTTGCAAGATTTTTGACGGAAACTTGGTTTGATTTAATTTCATCTTCACCTAAGATAAGTGCATATCTTGCGACTTTAGATGCTTTTTCAAGTTGTTTTGTGAATTTTTTATTAGCAAGATCAAATTCAACATTCAACCCTTTAGCTCTTAATTCTTGTGCGAATGCAAAAGCATCGGCAGGTGAATTTGATACAATGTAACCGTCAAGTTTTTCAGGTTCAACTTCTGGTAATAAAGAATTTAATCTTTCCATACCCATTGCCCAACCGACAGCAGGAGTATCTTCTCCGCCAAGATTTCTGACTAAACTGTCATATCTTCCGCCGCCGCAGACTGCGTTTTGTGAACCTAAGTTATTTGATTTTATTTCAAAAACTGTTCTGTTGTAGTAATCTAACCCTCTTACAAGGAGTTTGTTTTCGACATATTTAATGTTTAATTTATCTAAGTATGATTTTAATTCACTGTAATGTTGAGCACATTCTTCGCAAATAAAATCAGATTGAATAACTTTTTGAATTTCAGGTTTTGCAAAAATTTCTTTGCAAGACTCTACTTTGCAATCTAAAAGTCTTAGAGGATTTTTTTCATAGCGATTTTGGCAGTCTTCACAAAGATTGTCAAATTCAGGTTTTAAGACTTCTTTAATTTTATTTTTGTATTCTTCACGGCATTTAGGACAGCCCAAAGAATTTATTTCTACTTCTAAATCATTAAGACCTAATGAATTAAGATAATCGACAGCAAGCATAATAGCTTCAGCATCAGCTGTAGGTTCTTTAATCCCGAACATTTCCACACCGACTTGGTGGAATTGTCTTTGTCTTCCTGCTTGAGGACGTTCATATCTGAACATTGGACCTTTGTACCAAAGTTTTACAGGTGCTGAAAGTCTTGCCATTCCGTTTTCTATGAATGAACGGACAACGCCTGCAGTATTTTCAGGTCTTAATGTAATAGATCTGTCACTTTTTTCAAAAGTGTACATTTCTTTGTTCACAATATCTGTTGTATCACCTACTCCACGAGCAAAAAGTTCTGTTGCTTCAAAGATTGGTGTTCTGATTTCTTTATATCCGTAGCGGGTAAAAATTTCTAATGCATTTTTCTCAAGTTTATGCCATTGACCAACTTCTTGAGGTAAAATGTCTTTTGTTCCTTTTTGTACTTTGATTATTTTAGCCATAAAATTATTATATAAATTTGAGTTGAAATTGTCAAATAAAATTTAATGGATATTGAAGCGGCTACGCTTTTTTAATAATGATAATAGGTCTTTCAAGTAAAACAGATGCGAAGGCAAAGTTTTGAGGAATTGAAACAAGTTCTGTATTACCCTGCCTGAGTGCGTTTACCTAATAAAGCGATAACAATAATATTATTAAAATATAACCAATATCAATAAAAGCGGTTTATGCACAGTCGTAAGCTATGATGGGTGAAGCGGCTACCCTTCCCACTTTTTGGGATCAAAACGTAAATCTTTTACATTCAATTTTAGTGATTTCAAATATGGTTCAAATTTTACTAAAAGTTGAGTTTTTCTCAAGGTTAGTTCTTGTGCTACAATTGCATTTTCGCAGGCTATTACCATAACTCCTCCGCCCATCATTGAGTATGGTTTTGATTTGCTTGCGAATTTTGTACCTGCAACTTTATCCCAGAACTTGTATAAATTGTTTCTGGTGATAGCTTTTTTTACTTCCTTTTTGCCAAGTAATTCTTCAACGAGAGATTCGGTTGTTACAAAATCTGTATAGAGAACCTTTTTCATTTTGAAACCAAACTTTTTTGTGCTAACATAATAAAATGGATTATTCTAAATTAAATGATATCATAAAATCGTCCAAAAATATATTGATAATTTCACACGTTAACCCTGACGGAGATACATTAGGCTCTATGTGCGGATTGTATTGTGCAATTCTTGATAATTTCAAGAAAAAGTGCGATATGGTCGCTATCTCAAAAATTCCTGATGTGTATTCGTATTTGCCTCATTTATCGGAGGTGAAAAATGTTGATGATTTAGATAAATCAAGAGAATATGATCTTGTAATTAATGTAGACGTTGCAGCTTTAGATAGAGCTTGTGATGCAAAAATTCTTTTTGAAAAAGCTAAATTTACCGTAAATATTGATCATCACAAAACAAATATTGCGTATGGAAATTTGAATTTTATAAATCCTGATGCAAGTTCGACAGGTGAAGTTTTGTTTGGCTGTTTTGAAAATATGAATTGGAAAGTTAATTTAGACTGTGCAATTTGTCTTTATACAGCAATATTAACTGATACAGGCTCATTCAGATTTGATAATACAAAGCCTTCTACTTTTGAAGTTGCATCAAAGTTAGTTGAAATAGGAGTTCAGCCTTCTGATATTTATAAAAAGGTTTATGAATCAGATTCAAAAACTCTTGTAATGTTTCAGGCACATTGTATTAGCAAAGCAAAATTTTTAGAAGACGATAAGATTGCTTATACTCTTGTGTATAAAAAAGATATGGAAAAATTCTCTGCAGGTGACGACTGTATGGAGGGTTTGACAGAAAAACTAAGAGCTATTGTGACAACAAGGATTGCTTTTGTTGCAAAAGAAATGAAATCAGGCGGTACAAAGATTTCTATGCGAAGTAAATTTGCTGATGTCGCTGAAATTTGCAGTGTATTTGGCGGTGGCGGGCATAAATTTGCTGCAGGATGTACAATTAAAGCTCCTGTTGAAGATGCTGCCAAAAAAGTGTTGGAAGAAATTAAGAAAAGGGAAATTTAAGACAAAATTGGGTAATGCCCGATAAAAAGAGGATTAGAGTGGATTTTAAAGCTTTTGTAAGAGGTGTAAAAAGATTAGTTATATCTGTTATAAAAAATGATTTCTACGGCATGGCCGCAGAAATGGGCTTTATGATGGTTATTGGAATTTTTCCTTTTATGCTTTTTTTAACAGCTGTTTTTGGCTGGATGGGCAACAAGGCTTTGATGACTCCGATTTTAAGATTTCTTGCAACGTTTATGCCTGAGCAGGCTATGGATTTGATTATGACAGTGTTATCCGAAGCTATGATTTTTTCTCATGGCCGTTTGATGGCGATTATTGGTTTTTGTGTAACTCTGTTTTTATCAACTAACGGTATTGCAGTTGTACTTAAAGGATTAAATAGAGCTTATAAAGTTACTGAAACTCGTAACCTGATTTATACAAGAGCATTGTCTTTGTTAATGGTATTTGTTGATACTATGGTAATGTTTTTGAGTATAAACTTAATCGTATTTGGTAAAGCTATCATTAATCTTATGGTAAGTCATTTCCATATGTCGAATGGAGTTGCGATTACTTTATTGACTTTGCGTTGGCCTGTCGCATTTGCAGCTTTGTATTTGATGGCATTTTTAAGCTATTATATTTTGCCTGATTTAAAAGGTAATGAAAGATTCAAAAGGAAAAGTGCAATCCCTGGGACTTGGTTTTTCGTAACTTTCTGGTTAATAGGTTCTTGGGGATTTTCAATTTATGTTAATAACCTAAAAACTTACAATATGGTATATGGAACTATCGGTGCATTTGCTGTTTTAATGGTTTGGTTGTATTACACATCTGTTTTAATTTTGATTGGGGGAGAGATAAATTCTCAGGTATATAACCAGCTTGAACGTAAGGCTCAGGAAATTCGAGATGATTTTGCAAGGTTATCTGTAATTGAAAAGATTGTTCAAAAAGTTAAAAAAACTGATGAGAAAAAAGAGATTAGTGAATAAAAAAATAAGAGGTGAATTAATTTCTCCTCTTATTTTTTTTGTGTGTTGTATAAATTAATTTTTATTTAATGAATAACGGTTTTACAAGTACATAAATGTCATTGAATAGAACGAATACAAGAAGAAGTATTAATAATGAGAAAAATACCGTCATTATTTTATTTGAAATTTCTTCATCAACAGGTTTGCCTTGAATTTTTTCTATTAACAGGAATAGTAAATGTCCGCCGTCTAATGCAGGGATTGGTAAGATGTTCAAAATAGCTAAATTCATTGAGATTACTGCTGTCAGTAGTATTCCGTAGAATATGCCCTCGCTGCTTATTATATCTCCGCCCATTTTTGTGATTAAAACAACACCATGCATATTTTTTAGCGGGATTTTACCTGTAAATAGTTGTTTTAATACGATTAACATTGATTTTGTTTCGTTATATAAATAATTGTAACTTGCAGAGAAAGCTGATTTTACACCTGTGATAGGTATAAGTTTTTCTTTTCTGTCAATAGTTATTCCGATAAGCCCTTCTTTGTCTGAATAAACAGTTTTGAGTGCAACAATTTCCCCATTTCTTAAAACTTTTATATCAAGAGGTTTTTGGTTATCTGAAAGTGCGAATGCTAAGTCTTTCAAAGTAAATGTGCCGTCTGTTTCTACGAATTTTTTATCTTGAATTTTGTCACGTAGTTTTATTTGATTTTCAGAAAGTTTTACTTCATCAACTTTGTATAATTCGATTGCATTTAAAACGTTTTTAGAAAGTTTTATTTTTTCTTCTTTTTGTATTTTTGCAGGAATTTTTACGATTAATCCTTTTGGAATAATTTCATCTTCTTTAAATGCAGGGTTAAGTTTTTTTAGTTGTTCGTAATTTTGTTCAGGTAATAATTTACTTGTTTTGCCATCAAATGATGCACTGTATAGAGCATATAGATTTAATCCGTATTTTGAATTAATTTCGCTTCCGTTAATTTCAATGATTTTATCACCTTTTTTTAACCCTGAAGTCCATACGCTTGCTTCTTTTGGAGCTACAATGTCATTGACATAAATGTCAAATTTGCCTGACGGCATATTATGCCATAATGCAGCAGTCAATAGAACAAGTACATAGGCACAAATTACGTTTGCTATTACGCCTGCTGAAAAAATGATTGCTCTTTGCCAGATTGGTTTGTTCATTAATCTGTCAGGAGAATTTTTCGGGAGGTCAGAATCTTTGTCATCATCAGGGAATGATACGTAACCTCCGAAAAGAAAAGCGTGTACGACAAGTGTTATATTCCCGACTTTCTTTTCCCATAAAGTAGGTCCGATTGGCAGACCGATACCGAATTTGTCAACTTTAACTTTGAATAATAAAGCTGCACCAAGGTGCCCTAATTCGTGGACTAAAATCAAAAGTCCTATTAGTAAAATCATTATGATGACTGACATAAATTTCTCTCCTTATTACAAGCAAACATAATATCATAAAAATAAAAAAGCTCCTATTGTCTAAGGAGCTTTTGTTTTTATATATTTTTATAACAACTCTTTCAAGTAGTTTGGTAATGCAAATCTCGCATTATGGTAATCTTTGTTATAAATTTTACAAGTTTTTAGGATTTCTTCGTATCTGTCATCTGCAAAGTATGATAGCGGTTCTACATCAACTGAGCAGAATGCCCAAGCCCAATATCCGCCCGGGTATGTCGGAATATTTGATGTATATGTTGAGCAAATTGGGAATACTTTTTTCAACAAATTATACATTTTTTTGATTTCTTCTTTGTTTACAAATGGGCTTTCTGATTGAGCTGCGATAATTCCGCCTTTTTTTAGAGAATTTTTTACGTTTGTATAGAATTCTTCAGTAAATAATCCTTCTCCAGGTCCCATAGGGTCTGTTGAATCGATTAGGACAATATCATATTCATCTTTTTTATCCTTAATAAATTCGATTGCATCTTCAACTTTTATTTCTACACGAGGATCAGACAAGCCGCAAGAAATTGTAGGTAAAAATTCTTTGCAGGCATCAATTACCATTCCGTCAATTTCGCATAAAACAACTTTTTTTACTGATTTATGTTTTAGAACTTCTCTTACTGTGCCGCCGTCACCGCCGCCGATTACTAAAACACTTTCAGGGTTTTTGTGGTGCATCATAGGAATATGTGAAATCATTTCGTGATAATGATATTCATCACCTTCAGTTGTCATCATTAAGTCATCTAAAGTTAGCACTCTGCCTAGTTCTGATTCTGTTTCAAAAACTTCTACTTTTTGAAAATCTGATTGTTTTGAAAATAAAACTTTTCCTGCTTTTATTGCAATTCCGAATCCTGCAGGTGTAATTTCGTGATAATATCCGTTTTCGATTCCGTTTTTCATTGTCTCTCCTTTTTTTAATTTTTAAGAAATTATATCACAAATAGAGCAATTTTTATTTATAAAAATTTTTATATTAAATGTAAGGGAAAATAATAAATTGAAAATAGGTTCGGTTATTTTTAATGCTGTTAAAAAATCTTATCCGTTAGGTGCAGACGGAGTGAGTAAGCTGCCTAAAAATTTAAAGTTTGATTTAAAAAATCCTTATATTTTGGAGGCTTTACCGGAAGGTGATATTGCAAAATTTTCCAAATATGACGGGGGTGATTTAAAAGAAGTTTGTAATATTTTGGATAAAGCTAAAAAAGGTTTTGATAATGGTGAATTA
>CAUDIU010000025.1 GCA_958449715.1 uncultured Clostridium sp.
AACCGGAACTACATGTTCGGGTACATTTACATGTACAAGTAGTTTTGTCTAATGTTAAACCATTTAAACACCCAATTATATTACATGAATTTCCACCTGAAGAACTAGAACAGCAACTTGCACTAGATGCACAATGATCCATACCATTAGCACCAGCAGGGCACCAAAAACCGTTAATTTTAGCACACTCAGTAGAACTCAAATTAGAAACATCCTTACAAGAAGATGTTTGACATGGGGTACAAGAGTGCTGACTACCACCATATGCACGGCAGTCATAACCTGATTTAGGAGGACAGTCAGCTGGATTTATAGTATTACAATAACAATAAGCTGGTTCTTCCCAATTATTAATTGCAAAAGCTTTAGGGAAAAGACTAGCAAATAAATTATTTTTAATATTTTTTAAGTTAAATTGTTCAGATGGTATAAGTGCTTGCTTATACTCTGTATCTTGAGGATCCCAATCTGCTAACATCTCTGTTGAAATTTTTCGTAATGAGGAATATGCATTGTAATAAGTATAAGATACTATATTATCTAATTTTACTTTAGTTATTCCTATAGTGACTGCGACAATTACTGCAATTATCAGCATTACTATTATTACTTCCGCTAAAGTATACCCCTTAAAGCATTGCAGGAGAAGCCTTAAATTGCCCCCCCCCCCGACAGAGTTAAAAACATTAAACTTTTTCATCGACTACTCCTTATAAATTTAATTCCAATTACAATTATAAGATATTTTCAATATTTTTTCAAGTATATTATTTATTCGGGTAGTTACAAAAAATAAATATTGTGATAGAATATTAATGTTAATAAATTAAATAGGGGATTTTTTAATGAACAAAATTAAATCTTTAACAATAATTTTAGCATTAATTTTGGGGATAAACGTTTATGCAGCAACATCTTCAAACCATATTGCTGTTAATTCAACAACACCAGTTCAATCAACACAAGCGGTTCAAAGCTATATTACAGTGAACCCATTAGATGTAGTTGCAAGACCTAACTTTTATCTAAATAAAAATATAAAAATTAAAGCAAAATTTGATAAGTTTTCAACATTAGGACTTGATTATAAACCAGCAATGAGAAGTTCTGAGAATTATATTTCTTTTTTAATTCAAAGACCTGATGTAACAGATCATAATATACCATTATCAGAATTAAAAATATTTTTAAATAGAACTGAAGCAGAAAAACACATAGACTTAAACTCTGGAGATATAATTGAGTTTACAGGAAAAGTATTTTCTAATGCTTTAGGGGATCCTTGGATGGATGTTGATAAGTTTACAGTAATTAGTACAAAACCAAAAACAGATAATAAATAATAAATTTATTATTGACGGAGTTAAGAGATGAGCGATAAAAAAAACGAAGTATTTCTAACAATACATGGACATTTCTACCAACCACCAAGAGAAAATCCTTGGTTGGAAGCTATTGAATTGCAAGATAGTGCACTTCCTTTCCATGATTGGAATGAAAGAATTAATAAAGAATGCTACAACCCTAATTCTGTATCAAAAATTGTAGACAGTAGAAACCGAATATTAGATGTCGTAAACAATTATGAATATATGAGTTATAACTTCGGTCCAACCTTATTATCTTGGATGGAACAATTCGCTCCTTTAACTTATGAAAGAATAATTAAAGCAGATATTGAAAGTATCGCGGAACATAATGGTCACGGAAATGCTATAGCACAAGTATACAATCACATAATTATGCCCCTTGCAAATGAACATGATAAAGAAACTCAAATAAAATGGGGGATTAGAGATTTTGAATATCGCTTTGGCAGAAAACCTGAAGGAATGTGGCTTGCAGAAACTGCTGTGGATGACGATACTCTAAGAATTTTAGAAGCAAACGGGATTAAATTTACAATCCTTTCTCCTTATCAAGCTGACAAATTCAAGAAAAAAGGAGATAAAGAATGGACAGATGTAAGCTGGGGGAATATCGATCCTGCAAGATCATACAAATACAACATTAAATCAGCACCTGGAAAATCTATAGACTTATTCTTTTATGATGGTGCTATCTCTCGCTCAGTTGCTTTTGATGAATTATTAAAAGATGGAAATAAATTCATAAAAAGATTAAAAGAAGGAGTTTCTGAGTGCAGAGATTTCCCTCAAATTGTAAATATTGCAACTGATGGCGAAAGCTATGGTCACCATACAAAATTTGGAGATATGGCTCTTGCTTATGTTCTAAAAGTTAAAGCTAAAGATGAAGGTTTTAAAATAACTAATTATGCAGAATATTTAGAAAAACATAGAAGTGATTGTGAAGTAGAAATAAAACAAGCTTCAAGTTGGAGTTGTTTCCACGGTGTCGGCAGATGGAAAGAAGACTGCGGATGTTCTACTGGCGGTCATCCAGGCTGGAACCAAAAATGGAGAAAACCTCTAAGAGATGCATTAGACTATCTAAGAGATGAATTAATAATAATTTTTGAGCAAGAAGGTCCTAAATATTTCGATAATGTTTGGGAAGTTAGAAACAGATACATAGATGTAATTCTTGACAGAAATGAAATGAACGTCAAAAAATTCCAACAAGAAAACTTTAAACCTGATTTATCAGATGAACAAAAAGTTCATGCTATGGAATTATTAGAAATTCAACGTCAAGCAATGCTTATGTATACAAGCTGCGGTTGGTTCTTCTCTGAAATTTCAGGGATTGAAACTGTTCAAATTATGAAATATGCAGCTCGTGCTATGCAACTTGCAACAAAATTTTCTAACAAAGATTTGGAAACACATTTTCTTGAAATTTTATCTGAAGCAAAAAGTAATATCCCAGAACATGGGACAGGTAAAGATATTTTTGAAAGATTTGTAAAACCATCAATTGTAACAACAAAACAAATTGCAAGTTTATGGGCATTATCTTCACTATATCAAGATTTTGAAGATGAAGAAAGCGTATATTGCTACACTATCAAAAAAGAAGCATATAAAAAAGTTCAAAAAGGCTCATCAACTTTTGTTGTAGGCCATATTGAAATTCAATCAAAAATTACATTACAAAAATCAAATGTGATGTTCGCATTAATGCAATATTCAGGTGGAGACTTCCACTGCGCTATTAAAGAATATTCCGACGATTTTGAATTTAACAAAATTAAAACTAATCTTATAAAAACATTCTTAATGAATCCTTTAACTGAAATTATAAGATCAATGGATGAATGTTTTGGAAAAGAATACTTTACATTAAAAGATATATTTATTGAAGAAAGAAGAAAAATTCTACAAATTCTACTAAAAGGTAAATTAGAAAAATTCTCTCAAACATATCAAGTTATGTACGATGAAGGAAAAGGCTCTATATACCATTTACAAGGATTGGGGCTAAAAATACCTGATGAATTTAAAATATCTGCAGCTTATGCTTTAAGCCATAAGTTTAATGATATAGTAGTACATTCAGGAGGTTTTTTAGATGAAGATTCTATTCAACAAGCAACAGATATAAATTATGAAGCTAAAAAAATTGATATCCAGCTTGATAAAAGTCCTTCTAATAAAATATTTAGTAAAAAAATTCTACAAAACATCAACAGACTTGTTCACAGCTTTGAAATTCAACAAGCAGATGTTTTATTGGAAATATTTGACAGCATTAATAAATTGGAATTACAAATTGATATTTCAGAAGCTCAAAATATTTATTTTTCAAAAATTTATCATAAAATTGGAGATATTATTGAATCCGGAACAGCAAATAAAAGAGCTTCAAATAAAAAATTTATTGAAATGCTTTTAGAAATTGGAGAAAACTTAAATATTAATACAGAATTTTACAGAAAAAAACTTGATAAATTACTATTACAATAAAAAATTACCAGTTTTCAGAACCGTATTTTTTATACATATCAATGTTTTTCTTAATCTTTTGTTCTACTGCTAATATTTTATTAACAGTTTCAGTATCTTGTGTTTTTTTGCGCAATAGCTCTAACTCAAGTAATTCTTCTTTATAACGTCTGACTTTTTGCTTAATTTCTTCACGCTGCCAAAAAAGCCATCCCTCAAAGCCACAACCAGGAGGAACAATAACCCAAGGTGAAGATGGGCAATGCTTACATAAAGTTAAGCGAGATTCATATCGCGAGCATAAATTATCATCTTGCAGATATTTACAATAATAAAAAGTTGTATCAGCTTCATTATAAATTCCATCTTCTATTTTGTGATGAATAATATTATCTACAACAGCAGCATCAACTTTTCTTGCTTCTTCTATTGATTCGTAAGGAACAAATAAAGATAGAAAATCTACAGCACCACTATCCCCTCTTTCTGCCATTTTTTTTAATTCTTCATATGGAACTGAGGGAGATACCACTCGACAACACTTTCCACACATATGACACAAGTGTTGCGGACGCTTTGCTAAAAAATTTTCTTCATAACTCACCATATTTTGATTATAACTATCATGGAAAAATATAAAAAATTATGTAACATTTCTTAAAAATAAAGCAATAAAAAGATTAAACTATACTTTATTTATATAAGTAGTAAAAGGGTAGTTTTCATGCAAAGTTCAGTAGGACAAAAAAACATACAACAACCACAAGTAATTACACAGTGCAATACTTGTCAGGTACAACCGCAACAAAATACTCAACCGGCACAAGTTGCACAAACACCTGTTCAATATCAGACACAACCAATGGCTCAACCTCAATGCCAAAATGTACAGGTTCCAAATTACTCAGGTGTAAACATTCAAATTTTTAATCCATCTGTTGCAACTCCAGGGTCTACTGCACCTGTATATAATGTAAATGCCCCAAATTACGGAACAAATCCAGTAAATGGCTGTTATCCACCAGAATATTATACAAATAATTGGGGAAATAAAGATCAAAAGAATTCAGATAGTAAAACAACAACTACAACAACAAATACTACAGAAAATAAAACAACTGAAAAGAAAACAGAAAAACGAGAAATTGTTCAACTTACAGATGAATATATAAAAAATCTTGAAAACTATTTAAACAGTCAAGATAAAGAAGTAAGGTTAATGGGTGCAAAAGAAGTAATTGCACGATTAGAAGAAGATCATTCAAGAAAAGATGACAAAGCTCTTAATGCATTAGTAAACAAAATGCTTCAAGACCCATATACTCCTGTAAAAATTCTTGCACTTAGTGCATTAGATTCACGAGTAGTAACTGGTGATGATTATACAGTAGGACTTCTTAAAGCAATGCAAAATTCATCATCAGGTTATGGACAAGATGCAATGCAAGCAACAAATATCTTACTGAAGATGTCAGGTAAAAAGGTCGAAAAAGAATTCGAAGTAAAAGACACAAAAAAGACAGAAAATAAAACCGAACAAAAATAGGTGAAAAATGAGTATCAGTACAGCACTTACATCAGTAAAAAGTAATTTTACAAAATATCTAGCTAAAGGCGTTGGAGCTGCTGCTTTAGGCGTTGTAGCCTATGATGCTCACGTAGTTGGCAAACTTCAATCAGATGTTTATTCAAAAACCGGCGATGCAAATGCTTGTATGGAAGCATTCAGCAATACTCAATACCTCTCAAGTCCAAGTATTACAACATCAAAACTAAAAAAAGGAGTCTTCAACTGGGAAGTTGAAAGCAACTGGAGACATTTTATTAATTCCGGAATAGGCTACTTTAAAGGTTTTGGCTCAATGGTTGTAAATAGTGTAGTTCCATTCACATTAGGACTTGGTGCACTCTTAGGAAAAGGCAAATGGTCTAAAGGTTCTGCAATAGGACTTGGCATCTACGGAGTAGGTAAATTATTTAAAGATGTCCTTGGCTTTGGCCATTATAACGATTTAAACAGAAAATTCTAAAAGAAGCCTCTATAAAGAGGTTTCTTTTTTAATATGTCATTTCCCAATTATCATTTAATATTTTACCAAAACACCCTCTAATATCTCCATTTCCAGAAGAATCAACAGCACAATATTTATTAAATAATTCTTCTCTTCTTTCTGTAGATAAAGGATACGTTTCTGCTTTATCAGAGCAAGTATCAACAATACCATTTACATCGACACACATATCAAAAAAATCTCTTCCAAAGACATTAGGACCTTTACGACCATTTATATCAACTACATATACAATAAAAGCATTATTATCATTTCCAGATAACCATGGTCTGATTGCAGCACCACTTGCTAAAACAAATGAGCCAGAATCAGCATTATCAAAAGCTCTTGCACTACCACCATCTAATTTTTTATATTTACTTGGATTTTCAAAACAAGGTTCTACTGTTGTTGCATCAGAACAACTCTCAACTATTTTAAAATACTGCGTAGTCATTGCATTTAATGTATCAGCAGATGTTATACCAGCTTCTCTGAGATTAATCGCATTTCTATCTGTTTTAAATTGCAAAAATGTTTGCTGCAATTCATTATAAACCTTATGTAACTGAGTTACATAAGATTTTCTTTGGTAATTTTGCATCAAAGTAGGCACTGTCATTGCTGAAACAACACCGATAATACCTAAAGTTACCAAAACCTCTGCAAGCGTAAACCCATAATGTGGCACTTGCCCTAATAGATACTTTCTTCGTAAAACTGTAAATTCAAGAGAAGAAGCTGTTAAATTGCCCCCCCCCCGACAGAGTTAAATCTTTTCATTTCTTGCTCCTTTCTTTTTTATAAATAATTATAACATTATTTTGATATCTTTTCAATATAAGCAGAATAAAGATCTGGACGCTTAATTTTTGTTCTTTTTAAACTTTCCTGCATACGAAATTCATTAATTTCTTTATGATTGCCATTTAATAAAACCTCTGGAACTTTCAAGCCTCTGTATTCTCTAGGTTTTGTATATTGAGGATATTCCAAAAGCCCATTAGAGAAGCTATCTTCATCTGCAGATTCAATTTTACCTAAAGTTCCTTCAATTTTTCGACTGACAGCATCAATTAAACATAAAGCAGGAAGCTCTCCACCTGTCAAAACAAAATCTCCAATAGAAATTTCCATAGGTTTAATAATATCTCTTATACGCTCATCAAAACCTTCATAATGTCCGCATAACATAACTATTTGATCATATTTAGCTAAATCATTAACTAATTTATCATCTAAAGGAGTTCCTTGAGGAGAAAGCATTACTGTAATAGAATTTTCTTGTTTTTTAACACTTTCATAAGCATCGACATATGGCTGTGCCATTAAAACCATTCCAGCTCCGCCCCCATATGGCGTATCATCAACTTTTTTATGTTTATCAAGTGTAAAATCTCTAGGATTGATAGTATTCACTTGTAAAACATTATTTTCAACAGCACGCTTTAATATGCTGTATCCACAATAATTATCAATCATTTCAGGGAATAATGTTAAAACATCAAAAATCATTCAATTAATCCCTCAATGTTATTAATAATAATTTTTTTATCCTTAATACTTACATCTGTTACAATAGCTTTCACAAAAGGAACAAGCACTATTTGCTTTGAATTTGTTTTAACAGATAATAAATCATTAGCGCCATTATTTGAAACGCCAACAACAAACCCTAATTTTTTACCAGCTTGATCAAATACTTCCAAACTAACTAATTCATCTATTAAAAATTCGTCTTCTTCCAAATTTTCTCGAATAGTATTTTCTTCAACATAAAGAAAAGCTCCCTTATATTCCATAAGCTCATTAATAGAATCTATGCCATCAAATTTTACAAGTGCAAAATTTTTATGAAGTCTTGTACTATTAATCTTTAAGGCTTTATAATCATGGTCAACTTTTACAAAAACTTCTTTTAACGAACAGAAAAAATCTGCCTGATTTTTTGTAAAACCAACTTTTGCTTCACCCTTAATTCCATGAAAATTTAAAATTTTACCGACAGAAACAAATTTAGTCATAACAATTATGCTTCCGGAGTTTCTTCAACTTTCTTAGGTTTTCTTCCTCTTTTAGGTTTAGCTGGTTCTTCTGCAGCAGGAGCGTCTGCTTTAGGCTCTTCTTTTTTAACATCTTCAGCCTTTGCAGCTTCTTCTTTTTGCTTTTTAAATTCTTCTGGTAAATCAGGTCTATCCTGATTCCATCTATCTAATCCCATTTGAGAACGAATTAAACCGATACCAACGTGAACTCTCCATTCATCCATTTTTAATTGAGCTGCAATAATTTTATGGCAACCAATTGGAGGCAATGGTAACAATGGTTCATATAAATTTTTAATTGCAAACAACTGATCAGGAGAAATTGCTAGTTTTCTTTTTGGGAAAGGTAATTTAGGCAACATCATTTTTTGTCTTACTAAATTAATTCCGAAAAATACTTTTCTTGGTTCTAAACCAATTTTTTCTCCAATTACTTCATGACAATCAGGGTTTGGTAATGGTAACATAGCCTTATATAGCTTTTCAATTAATTCTAATTGTTCCTTACTTACAAGTAACTGTTTAGGAGCTTTTTTCTGAACAGGACGTTTATTAAAGTTATTTCTATTATTTTGAGGACGTCTGTTTTGGAAACCTCCTTGATTATTATAAGGTCTTTGAGGTCTGTTATAACCGCCACCTTGTCTATTATAATTATTATTAGATCTATTATAACCACCTTGAGAATTTCTGTTGTAATTATTAGGTCTATTATACCCGCCTTGTCTGCTATAACCACCTTGTTGGTTGTTATAAGATCTTTGAGGTCTGTTATATCTAGGTTCAGGGCTACCACCGGCACTATAAAAACGAGGAGGTTCATCTGTTCCACCTGCGCTATAACCGTTTAATGGTTCGCTACTGTATGAAGATGCAGGTGTTGAATTTGCTTCTGAATCATTTGTTGAAGATGGAGATACCATCATTTTTTTATCAGGATACAAACAATCCGGACAAATAACTCTTTTGGGGTTTTTTGTTTCAAACTCACGACCACATTTGATACACTTGTTTACATACATAATAAAAGCCTCTTAATTAAAAAATAATAACGTAATACGGGTTAAATTATTCTCCTCAGTCAAAAAAAATCGATTTCTAACTCTATGATAATATTTGTATTATAACATGAATTATTTTTTTTTGCAACATGTGCCGTTATTTTTCAACCCAAAACGTGACAGGGCCGTCATTTATAAGTTCAACATCCATCATTGCTCTGAATTTCCCTGTTTTTACAGGAATGTTATTATCTTCTATACATTTAATAAAATATTCATATAAGTCAACAGCTAAATCAGGACTAGCTGCTTTATCAAAAGAAGGTCGAGTGCCTTTCTTACAATCTCCACAAAGGGTAAACTGAGACACAACAAGCATTTCACCATTCACATCTTTTAGCGATAAATTCATTTTTTCATTTTCATCTTCAAAAATTCTTAAATTAACAATTTTTTGAGCTAATTTTTCCGCATTCTCTTTTTCATCTCCTTTTTCCACTCCTAAAAAAACCAGAATGCCAGAATTTATTGCAGAAAAAAGTTCTCCCTCAATCGTCACAGATGCTCTTTTTACTCTTTGAATTAATGCTTTCATATTTAATTCACTTTTCCTCTCAATTGACCACAAGCAGCATCAATATCAGCTCCTCGTTCTAATCTTACTGTAACCTTCTTTCCAGACTGTTCCAACAAAGATTTAAAACGCATTATTGAATGACTTGAAGGCTTTTGGTAATCATTTTTCTCTGTCGGGTTATAGGGAATTAAATTAATGTTACATTTCAAATCGTGAAGATATGCAACTAATTCTTTTGCACTTTGCAAAGTATCATTCAAATCTTTAATTAATAAGTATTCAATTGTTATTCTTCTGCCAGTCTTTGCAATATAATCTTTCAATGCCTTTTTTAACTCTGGCATCGTGTATTTATTTTCAATCTGCATTAACTGCTTGCGTATTTCATGATTTGGAGCGTGTAAGGAAATAGCCAAAGTTGATTGCATATCAATTGAAGCTAGTCTATTTATACCCGGAATAATACCTGAAGTTGAAACGGTTAAACGTCTTGCGCCAATTTGAAAATTTTCATTAAAAATTTCCATAGCTTTTAAAACATTATCAAGATTTAAAAGCGGTTCACCCTGTCCCATAAATACAACGTTTGTAACTTTGAGCCCTGTATCTCTTTGAATAGTCAATACCTGCTCAATAATCTCCTTATAAGAAAGATTTCTTATAAACCCTCTTTTACCTGTAGCACAAAAAGAGCAATTTACCGCACAGCCAACCTGAGAACTTACACAAGCTGTAAGATTTGCACGATTATCAAAACGCATCAAAACAGTCTCTACACATTCTCCATCAGTATATTCAAGCAAGTATTTCAATGTACCATCAGAACTTTCCTGTTTTACTTTAATTTTTGTATCAGAAACTTTTGCAACAGTCTTTAATTCTTCACGAAATTTTACTGACAAATCAGTCATTTCATCAATATCTTTAACTGATTTTAGATAAATCCAATTATGAATTTGTCTAGCTCTAAATTTAGAAGCATGCAATTCATCTGTAATCTTTTCAATTTCTTGAAGTGTAAGTCCTGACAATATATTCATAATTAATCCTTTTTACATGGTATTTTTTGTTTGTAATAATCAATAATTTCAACCATTGCATGAAGCATCATAGCAATAGGTTCAACCTCTTTTCTCCACTCATAAAAGCCACAGCTTTCTGGTAATATGCTTAATGGATTATCAGGGAAATCTCTGCAAATTTGAGGTCTATTTTCATAATCTGAACAGCGTTTACAATCATTTAATTTTGGACAGTGATAAAAATATACAGGTTCATCTACATTATCAGAAAGAAGTTTTAAATACTCTGGATAAATCTTTTCCGCATCTTCTGATGATTTATAAGGTATAAAAACACTCATAAATTGCTTTGCAAATTTATCACCATTTTCAGCTTTTGCCTTTAATTCTTCAGGAGAAAATTCAGAACAAGCTAAATTACAACAAGTTGCACACCCCTTGCAGTGAAAATTTTCTCTATATGCTATAATCTCACGCCATTTTCTATAAATTTCGTGAGAAATATCATCTTCAAACATTTCTAAAACCGCTACCTGCCACTGTTCACCCTTAGAATTTGCATCAAACTTATCAAAAATATCACCTTCAAAATTTGACGGTCTAATTTCTTCTACGCGTTTTTGAATGGCATCCATAGATTTCAAAAAAATCTCACGGTACCTTTTTTTCATATTATTTACAGTTCCTGTTAAATCAGTCATATAAAAATAATAGCACGAATTTTAAGTATTGTAAAAATTTTATTATATATGTAAAAAAATTTTCTTTTTCAACTTAAAATGTATAAGCTAAATAAAAGGATTTACAAATGAAAATATCTGCTATTAATATGCCAATATATTTTAATGGTACAAATAAAGATTATAAAAAAGAAGTAGAAGAAAAATCTAACACAACCTTAAAACTTGCAATAGGAACAGCAATCGCTGGAGCAAGTTTACTTGGAGCATATTATATTACAAAAGGGAAAAAACAACCTCCTAAAGAAAACTCAAATATTAAAAATGCAACAGAGACAATAAAAGAAAAGCTTGAAACAACAACCGAAATAATTGACAAAACAAGCAAAGAAATTATAGACAAACTTCCTGGAAAAGTTATCACAACAATAAATGAAATAAAATTAAAATCTGAACATTTCAAAGAAAGAATTATCTCAATCCTTGATAATGGAAAAACTAAAGTTGAATATTTAGGCAAAGAAAATAGTAAAATTTCTAAAAAAAGCATCTATATTAAGCCTGACGGAGAAATTCAAGGATCAATAACTAATTTTAGTAACGGCAAAACAATCATAGAAAAATTTAAGCATTCTAATACTGTTGATACCCGCAAAAAAATATTTTTTGATAAATACGGTAATTTGCGCAAAACACAAATTTTAACAACAGAATTACAAACATCTGCCAAAATACCAGTTGGATTTAAAAACACAATAGAAATTACGGAAAGAAATCAAGCACCATCTATTAGAACAACAGAATATACTCCTGATATGAAACCAATCATTACAAATTCTAACGGGAATAAAATAATATATGGCTACAGTCACAATAAATCAGGCGTAATAATTGGACATGCATTTTCTTCAAGTCCAAATAAATACAAATTGAAATTCCTCAATAATCCAAACTTTCAAAAAGAATTTGACTCTTTAGATAATATTTATTCTTGGTCTAAAGGCAACTTTAACAGAAGATAGTTCTTAATTAAGAAATATCCCATCTTCCACAAGTTCCGCCCCAACGAGCGATAATATTTCCCTTAATATCTTTAATTTTTTCAACGTGTTGAATTTCTTGTTCACCTTCAACAATTGTAATTACCTCACAATTGTTAGAACAACCAGTACAATCACAAGTAATAGAATGGAAATGCATTTCCCCTACTTGCCAACCTTTAAATTTAGTAGCAGCATCAGTATATTGATGATTTTCCATTGCTAATAATGCAGCACCAATTGCACCCATAGTTTGGTGATTTTCTGGTACAACAACTTTATGACCTAAAGCTTCTTCAAAAGCTTTTACCATACCTGAATTTGTAGCGACACCACCTTGGAATGAGAATACTGGTAATAATTCTTTTCCTAATGCCAAATTAGACAAATAATTTCTAACTAAAGCCTGACAAAGGCCATATAATAAATCTTCCACAGGATATCCTAATTGTTGCTTATGTATCAAATCACTTTCTGCAAATACACCACAACGACCTGCAATACGAGCTGGGTTAGTTGATTTCAATGCTGTAGCACCAAAGTCTTGAATAGGAACATTCAACCTATTTGCTTGCTGATCAAGGAAACTTCCAGTACCAGCAGCACACACTGTATTCATAGCAAAATCAGTAACAATACCGTCACGTAGAATAATAATCTTACTATCCTGACCACCAATTTCTAAAATAGTTTGTACACCAGGAACATTTATACTTGCAGCAACAGCATGGGCTGTAATTTCATTTTTAATAATATCAGCTCCAACTAAAGCGCCAGCTAAGTTACGACCTGAACCAGTAGTACCAACTCCCATTACATCATAATCTGTAATTCTTTTAGCATATAATTCATTCAAACCTTTTTGAACAGCCATAACAGGTTTTCCTGCTGTTCTAAGCATGTAACTATCTACATATTTTCCTTTTTCATCAACTAATGCTAATTTTGTTGTAACTGATCCTACGTCTATCCCTAAGTATACTGTTAAACTCATATCCTTCCCTCTGTTAATATCTCAATATACTTAATATAACACAAAAAAAATAAAAAAGCCCATATAAATATGGGCATTAATTTTTTTGTTGTCCAACTGCATATTTTGTATAAATAGGTTTTCCTCCCTGTAGAATATTCTTTAAACTATTCCAACCAGCACCAGACCAACCATGAAATGTACCATCCTGTTTTATTTTTAATTCAAAAACATCTGCACCATACTGATTTGGCTTTGCTAACCCATTAGAATCAAAAGTAATAGTTGCACACATATATTCAGTCCATTCAAAAATTACAGGATCACCAGAAGAATCAACAATCACATTTCCATTGGAATCATACTGTTGACCAGAACTTTTAAATTCACAAGATGTATACTGTTTTATAGACATAATAGATGAGTCTTTTAGCACAATTATAGGGTAATTAATCCAAGAACCTCTAGAAATACCATCTTTATCATAATAAGGTGATGCATAAATTAATTGATATCGAAATTTACTACAATCACCTGAAGATTGATTTTTACATAAGTATGCTCCATCAAAATATTTAGCAAAATTCTCAGCTACCTCTATTGAAGTCTTATTTGTATCAAATAAACCAATTACATCTCCAACAACCCCACTATCAGCTTGATATTTTTGTATAGCTTGACTAATTATAGAATAACTTTTCTTAGCACGTACTGCTAACTCTTTATCTTTATAATTTGCAATCAATGCAGGAAGAGTTAAAGCTGCAACAACTCCTATTATACCTAAAGTAATTAATACTTCTGCAAGTGTAAATCCCAAATGCATATTTCCAGATGATACACATTTTTTCAATAAAACTGTAAATTCAAGAGAAGAAGCTGCTAAATTGCCCCCCCCCCGACATTCTTAAATCTTTTCATTTCGCGCTCCTTTCTTTTTTTTATATATAATTATAACAAATTGGCTCTACTTTTTCAAGCAGAGCCAATTTTATATGAGATAATACTCATTTCCCTATTTATTTGAAGGAATTCTCATTGCATAGAATGAACGAATTACAAAAATCAATGCAATAATTAAGAATATCCAACCTGCAATTGGAGCAATATTTCTGAATGATTCTGAGATTGCAATTTCCATTGCTAACAATCCGAATAATGTAGTAAATTTAATAATCGGATTCATTGCAACTGATGATGTATCTTTGAATGGGTCACCAACAGTATCACCAACTACAGTTGCCTCGTGAAGCGGAGTTCCTTTTTCTGCTAAGTCAACTTCAACAATTTTCTTAGCATTATCCCAACATCCACCGGCATTTGCCATAAATACAGCTTGGAATAAACCAAATACAGCAATTGCAATTAAGTAGCTTACAAAGAATGCTACAGGAGCTGATGTCTTGCAGCTAGGTGCTGATAGACAAGCAAATGCTAATGCAAATGCAAATAATGCGATAAAGATATTAATCATACCTTTTTGAGCATATTGTGTACAAATTTTTACAACTTCTTTTGAATTTGCAACATTTGCACTTTTTGAATTTGCATCATCTAATTTAATATTATCTTTAATATATTCAGTTGCAGAATATGCACCAGTTGTAACAGCTTGCATAGATGCACCTGAGAACCAGTAAATTACAGCACCGCCAGATAATAAACCTAGTAATGTGTATGGGTTCAACATATTTAAAATCATTTCAGGTTCGATACCTAAAGTTGAATTAATTACAAGAATTAATGAGAAAATCATTGTTGTAGCACCAACTACAGCTGTACCAATTAATACAGGTTTAGAAGTTGCTTTGAATGTATTTCCTGCACCATCATTTTCTTCTAAGTATTTTTTAGCATTTTCAAAGTCTGGTTTGAAACCGTATTCTTTTTCGATTTCTTCACCAACATTTGGAATATCTTCGATTAAAGATAATTCATATACTGATTGAGCATTATCAGTTACAGGACCGTAAGAGTCTACAGCAATTGTAACAGGTCCCATTCCTAAGAAACCAAATGCTACTAAACCGAATGCAAATACAGACGGATAAATCATTACAGCTTCAGGAATATAAGTTGATGCAACATAAGCTAGTCCCATCAATAATACAATTACCATACCAATCCAGAATGCTGAGAAGTTACCAGCAACAATACCTGAAAGGATTGTTAAAGAAGAACCACCTTCTCTTGAAGCTGTAACAACTTCTTCAGTATGTTTTGCTTTTGGAGAAGTAAATATTTTAGTAAATTCTGGAATTAATGCTGCACCTAAAGTACCGCAAGAAATAATTGTAGATAATACTAACCATAATTTACCACCCAAATCAGCTAATAACCAGTGGCTTACACCAAAAGTCATTACGATTGATAAAATAGAAGTTAACCAAACTAAGTTAGTTAATGGTTTTTCAAAATCGAATTTTTGAGTTTTAGCTGCATAAAATTTATCAACAATACCGTTAATCCAGTATGCAACAACTGATGTAACGATCATTAAGAATCTCATTACGAAAATCCAAGTCAATAATTGAACTTGGTTATCTGTACCTACAACAGCTAAAAGGATAAATGAAACAAGAGCAACACCAGTTACACCATAAGTTTCAAAACCGTCAGCTGTAGGGCCTACAGAATCACCTGCGTTATCACCAGTACAGTCAGCAATTACACCAGGGTTTCTTGGATCATCTTCTTTAATACCGAATTGAATTTTCATCAAGTCTGATCCGATATCAGCAATTTTTGTAAAGATACCACCTGCTACACGAAGAGCAGAAGCACCTAAAGATTCACCGATAGCAAAACCGATGAAACAAGCACCTGCAATTTCACCAGGTACGAATAACAAAATTGTTAACATTAAAATAAGTTCAACTGATACTAAACATACACCAATTGACATACCTGCTTTTAAAGGAATATTTAAAATATTTAAAGGATTTCCTTTTAAAGACACAAATGCAGTTCTAGCATTTGCTAATGTGTTCATTCTGATACCGAACCAAGCAACTGCATAAGAACCTAAAATACCAATTACAGACCATGCAAGAATAATTAATACATGGCTTAATGGCATATGTTGTAAGTAACCGAAGTAAAATGCGATACATAGACCGATTAATACTTCTAATACAAGTAAAAATTTACCTTGTTGAATAAGATAAGTCTTACAAGTTTCAAAAATTGTATTACCCACTTCAGCCATTGCTGCGTGAACATCCAATTTTTTAATTCTTACAAATTCAATAAATCCAAATATCAAACCAATAACTGAAATAATAATCCCAATAACTAAATAGTTAAAGAAATCAGGATTAGCTTGTCTGATATTAGGAACAACTAAATCTGCTTCACTTGCTAAAACAGGTGAAACACCCATTAACAAAGCTGCGAACATCGCAAACAATGCCTTTGGTGAAGTTAATTTTTTAATCATGAGTTCTCCTTCAATAATTATAAGTTGTTTCACTACTACTACTAAACTAATTCGAATAATATTATAAACTAAATTAAAATATTAGACAATACTATAAATATAAATCATATACTTATACTATAAATTAATACAAATATACATCTTCCAACAATTTAATTTCAAACTCACTACCTGCTGGAATAGAAATTCTACCACCTTTAGACCAAATTGCAAACAATGGAGATCCTACAAAATTTACTGCATAAACTACAATCCCAGTAATTGTAGGGATAGGAGAAATTATTACCCCCACAGGATTATCCGCAAGTTTTGAAGATGTTCTGCGAGTTTTTTTGTAAAAATTTTCACCTTTATCGATTTGATTTGCAACACCTTTCCAGTATTGGCGTTTGCCTTTTATATTATTAAAAAATATTTTTTTCAAATTTGCTTTTGTAATTTTTCCATGAACAGATCTTGTCTGACCATTGACAGTAATACTATCAACCATAAGAACAATAAGACCGCCATTCCCTGTCATTTGAGGAAGATGAGAATCTTCTACAACTGCCGTAAATTTTGTCCCTTCCATTACAGTTATATATCTTTGGGTTACAGGCTTGATTGTCGTAAATGAAACTCTAGCACCTTCTTTTAAATAATCAGAAATTACTGAATTTGATTTAACTCGGAATTTTGTACCTTTTTTAATTCTTATTGCAGTTGATTTATCAAATTTATATTCATTTGGGAGTTTTTTTACACCCAATTGAGGTTTAGCCACAGGCGTTGACGGTAAAGACTTCGGAGCTGTCTGTTGTGCTTGTGTTGTTTGCGAAGTTTTTGGCACAGTATTTTGTTGTGTAGGAGCAGTCTTTGGTAATGCAGGTAAAGACTGTTCTAATTTTGATGGATCATAAGTTCTTCTTATTTCATCGTCTACAGAAGTATCTAGCTCCAATGCAAAAGCCGGTATTGCACTAATTAAAAGTGCAAATACCAAACTTATAAATTTTTGCATAAATGTATATTTCATATTATTTTAGCATTTCGTTAATAGCTTTTGCTGCTTTTTTACCAGCTCCCATAGCGTTAATAGCGTTAGATTCTCCAACCGGAGCAACATCACCGCCTGCATATACAGTCGGGATATTTGTAGCACGAGTTTCACCATCAACTGTGATATAACCTTTTTTGTCAGTTATAATTTCTATACCGTCTGCTTCTGCTGAACGTTGAATAATTGGATTTGGACCTGTACCTAATGCAACAATTACTGTATCAAGATCCATAATCTCTGTTTTTCCTGTTGAAACAGGACGTCTTCTGCCTGATTCATCAGGTTCTCCTAATTCCATAACTTCTAATTCAACAGCTTTTACATAACCGTTTTCTCCGATAATTTCTTTAGGAGCATATAAAAATTTAAATACAACACCTTCTTCTTTTGCATGTCTTATTTCTTCCAAACGAGCAGGAAGTTCTTTTTCAGTTCTCCTGTAAATGATATAAACTTCTTCAAATCCTACACGAACAGCTGTTCTTGCAGCATCCATTGCGACGTTGCCACCACCGAAGATTGCAGCCTTTTTACCAACTTTCAAAGGTGTAGGGCTATCAGGCTGTCCTGCGTGCATTAAGTTTACTCTTGTTAAAAATTCATTTGCAGAAAATACACCGTTTAAATTTTCACCTGGAACGTGAAGCATTTTAGGTAATCCGGCACCTGAGCAAATAAATATTGCATCAAAACCGTCTTCTTTTAATTGTTTTAATGTAATAGATTTTCCAACAATTACATTTTTATGGAATTTTACACCCATTGCTTTCAAGTTTTCAATTTCTCTATCAAGCACAACACGAGGTAATCTGAAAGGAGGTATACCATATCTTAAAACCCCGCCTAATTCGTGTAAAGCCTCAAATACTTCTACTTCGTGACCTTCTTTTCGTAAATCACAAGCAGCAGTCATGCCTGCACAACCAGAACCTACTACCGCAACTTTTTTACCTGAAGGTTTAATTTCAGGCATTTCAGCTTTTGTATTATCACCTACATATCTTTCTAAAGCACCGATCGCTACAGGTTCTCCTTTAATCCCTAAAATACAATTCCCTTCGCATTGTCTTTCTTGAGGGCATACACGACCGCATACAGAAGGCAACATACTAGTCTGACGGATAATTTCGCCTGCCTTATTTAAATCACCTTCTTTAATTGCTTGAATAAATTCAGGGATTTGAATATTTACAGGACATCCTTGAACGCATTTTGGATTTTTACAATGCAAACATCTTGATGCTTCCAATTTCACTTGTTCTTCTGTTAAATTGCTTTCTACCGGATCAAAATTATGACGTCTTTCATTTTTATCTTGTTCTTTAACTCTTTGTCTTTCTATAGCCATGTTTTATTCCCTCTCTATCTCTTAATTATAATTTTACTTTCAAAAAATCTTTTGTGCAAGAATATCAAAAAAAGTTAATAAATGATTGTAATTAAGCCATTCTTATCTTTAAATATAGTTATGAACATTATAGAAAAAAGCCGAAAATCTCTCGAATTTGATAAAATAGCAGAAAAGCTCTCAAATTACGCAAAAACAAAGCAAAGTAAAGAAATATGCCTAAAGACTTTGCCATTTGACGATATCGTAAAAATTAAGAACGAACTTAAATGCACTGCAGAAGCAAAATACATACTTGATATGCCTAACGATATTCCAATTGAATTTGTTGCTGACATTCAACAAATTCAAAAAAATATGGGAGCGACATATCTTTCAGAAGAAGAATTAATTGACGTTGCAAAAACTCTTAAAACTTCAAGATTAGTGAAAAAATTCTTATCAGAAAATCTCCCAATGCTTTCTATAATAAGAAATGCAGCACAAAATCTTATTACAGACAAACTATTGGAAGATAAAATTTTTGCTACATTTGATGAAAACTTAAATATAAGACAAGATGCAACCCCTGAATTAAAAGGATTATTTGCAGCCTTAAGAGATAATGAAAAAAATCTTAAAAATACAGTGAATTCTCTTTTAAATTCAGCAGAATTTTCAAAACACTTGCAAGAAAATATCTATACAACACGTGATGACAGAATTGTATTTCAGGTAATGGCATCATCAAAAAGCAAAGTTCCAGGAATTGTACACGACGTTTCTGCAACAAACAAAACTTTTTATATAGAACCTGAACAAATCGTTCCACTTAATAACAAAATCAGAGAAATAAAATCAAATATTCACTCTGAAATGGTAAGAATTCTTGCAGGTCTCACTTCTCTTGTAAAAGATGAAATAAAAGCACTTCAACTATCAGAACAAATTCTTGCAACAATAGATTATCATTTTGCAAAAGCTCGTTATGCAATAAAAATTCAAGCTGTAGAACCTGAAATTGTTACACATAAAATTATTGAATTTGAAAATATGAAACACCCGCTGCTTATCGGGAATGTTGAAAATGTAATAACTAACAACTTTGAAATCGGAAAAGATTATAAATCCGTAATAATTACAGGCTCAAATACAGGTGGTAAAACTGTCACAATTAAAACTATCGGGCTTTATATACTTATGGCAAAAGCAGGAATGTTTCTACCTTGTACAGCAGCAAAAATTTATCCTTTTGAAAACGTTTTTGCAGACATAGGAGATGACCAAAGTATTTTGCAGAACCTATCTACATTCTCATCTCATATGACAAATATTATAGAAATATTAAACCAAAGTAATGACAAATCATTTGTAATCCTAGATGAAATCTGTGCAGGAACAGACCCTGTAGAAGGTGCAGTATTAGCTCAAGTAATATTAGAAAAACTTGCACAAAAAGAAGTTTTATCAACAGTTACAACCCACTATGGAGAACTAAAAGCTCTTGAATATACAAACCCTTACTTTAAAAATGCATCAGTTGAATTCAATACAACAACTCTAAAACCGACATATAAATTACTTATAGGTATCCCAGGACTAAGTAACGCAATTTCTATAGCGCAAAATTTAGGACTGGAACAAGATATTGTGAACAAAGCTAAAAACATAGTAGTTTCAACTAAAGATCCATCTATTTTGGTCGTAGAAAAATTGCAGGAAACTCAAGCAAAACTTGCACAAAACCTTGAAGAAGCAGAAAATTTAAAAGAAACTTCCGAAAATCTAAAATCAGAATACGAAAATTCTCTAGCAGAAATAAAAAAAGATAAAAAGAAAACCGTAAAAATTATCAAAGATAAATTCGATCGAGAATTATTGGAAGTAAAAGCAGAAATCAAAGATATTCTTGATGAATTACGCAGAGAAAAATCTGAAAAAATTGCACGTCGTTCATATGCAAGACTTGCGCAAACAGAACAAAAATTCAGAGGCAAATTGTCTGAATTTGATGAAAAACAACAATACGCAGAAATTGACTGGTCTAAAATTCAAAACGGTGACAAATTAATTTTGAAAGAATTAAATCAACCTGTCACAGTGCTTTCTTTACCTGATAAAAATGATTACATAACAGTTCAAATGGGCAATTTCAAAACAAAAATAAAAACAAATAAACTTGCTCCATATGATTCCGCATATGAAAAGAAAGAAAATGTCTATAGACCTAGCTCTTTTGAAAAATTTGAACTTAGAAAAACAAGTATTTCAAACACCCTTGATTTAAGAGGTTATAAAGTAGAAGATGCACTTGACAGTCTTGAATTTTATCTTGATAAAGCAAGCCTTGCAAACCTCGCCTGTGTCACAATTATTCATGGACATGGTACAGGTGCATTAAAATCAGCTGTCAGAGATTTCTTATCAACATCTCCATATGTTGCAAAATTCCGCCCCGGAGAAGATACAGAAGGCGGAGATGGCGTGAGCATTGTAGACATTAATTAAAAATACAAAAATAAATTTTATCCTTGCAAAAGTCAAAAAAAATGCTAGAATAATTTTTGAAAGAGAGAGGATAAAATTATGATAATGATTGAAGATATTAGAAAAGGACATG
>CAUDIU010000026.1 GCA_958449715.1 uncultured Clostridium sp.
AAGTCACAATCTTTTTTATTCATTTCTTCAAAAATATTGGGTAGACTATATAACGGGCCAAAACAAGAATCGTTACATAATATTAATTCATCATATTGTGAAATTATGTCATATCCAATTTTATTTATAAGTTCTTGCCACGAGCCAAAATCATATTTTGAGTGTTTGTATGCATATTTTTTTACAACTATATCATCAATCTTAGATAATTCATTTTCTGAATTTGAAAATTTAGGAGTATATGTTTTTAATCTAAAACGTTGGACAATTAATCAAATTCGTAAGCGAATGATTAAAAAGGGCGTTTTTATTAAACATGGATTAAATGATGAAAAGATATCTGTAAATATAAAAATTCTTGAAATATTTGAAAACCCAAATATTAAAACTAAAAGACAAGTAAAAAATATCTTGCTCGGAGAAAATCAAAAATCAGAATTGAGTTGGAAAGATTTTGACCATCTAAATAAAGAACGGGGTATGAGTTTAAATATCCTGACTTCGGCAATTGAAAATAATATAAAAGGGATAAATATTTTGCTTTATGGTGCTGTTGGAACAGGTAAAACTCAATTTGCAAAACTTATAGCAAATAAGGCAAAATGCGATATGTATTCTGTTTCTGCAGAGTTTATGGATAAAGAAGCGACTAGGAAAGATCGATTATTTGATTTATCTTCAAAACAAACTATTCTTTCTAAAGTGAAAAATTCATGTATTCTTTTTGATGAGGCTGAGGATGCTATGAATAGAGGTTTTACAGAGTTTGGTACTGCTTCTAAATCTTATTTGAATATTTTGATTGAAGAAACTCCTGTTCCGATTATATGGACGACAAATAATATTTATGATGTCGATCCGGCTTTTTTAAGACGTATGACTTATACTATTGAATTTGAAAAATTGTCCGAAGATGTGAGGCTTAATATATGGAAAAGGACGTTACGAAAGAACAAATTGAAAGTAGATAATAAAAGATTGGTTGAATTGAATAAAAATTATGATATTCCACCCTCATTAATTTCTAATGCGGTAATGACAACTAAACTTATTAATGGCTGTCAAGATGATTTTGAAATTTTTGTTGAGAATGTAGCAAAAGTAGTTACTAAAAAGAAAAATGTAAAAAAGAAGAAAGAGTTTGAAATGAATGAATATAATATTGATTTAGGAAATACAGATTTAGATATAAAAGATTTAACATCAAAAATAAAATCTTGTGGTAAATTGAATTTTTCATTATGCCTTTATGGAGAACCTGGTACAGGGAAAAGTTTATATGCAAGATATTTAGCAAAAGAATTAGGACTAGATGTAATTTTAAAAAGAGCTAGTGATTTGATGTCTAAATATGTAGGAGAAACTGAACAAAACATTGCAAATGCTTTTGCAGAAGCTAAATCAAAAAAAGCAATGTTAATTTTTGATGAAGCTGATTCTTTTCTGCAAAACAGAAATAATGCGGTAAGAAACTGGGAAATTGCACAAGTAAATGAAATGCTTACTTGGATGGAAGCGCACGAATATCCGTTTGTTTGTACTACAAATTTACTTGACTCTTTAGATGAGGCGAGTCTGCGTCGTTTTACATTCAAAATAAAATTTGATTTTATGACAAAAGATCAGGTAAATAATGCATTTGAACATTTCTTTGGAATTAAAAATGCTAACGTGAATGTAAGAGGACTTACTGCAGGGGATTTTGCAACAGTAAAAAAGAAAGCTGATTTTTTGTGTGTTAATGAATTATCTGAACTTTGTAAAATGCTTGAGGATGAAGTAAAAGTTAAAAAAGCTGAAATCCTAAAAAATAATATTGGTTTTGAAACATATTAATATAAAAAAGGTCAGAAATTTATAATTTTCGACCTTTTTTATAAGTTTATTATCTATTTAGTTTTCATAACAGATTTGTCGCAATCTATATCAAAAATTGTTGCTAAAGTTATCTTTTTACAAGAGTTGCTAAGTTCGCAAAACCACCTAAACCATTCCAAACTTGACTATTTGGATGGTGATTAAATTTATTTGCAACTCCTTGGTTTACTCCTATTATAAAAGTCTGTTTATTTTTAAGAACTGTTTCTATTTCTTCAATTAGATTTTTACAATAGGAATCTTTTTCTTTCCCAAGCCCCCAAGCTAATACAACATCTTTATTTTCATCATTACTTATTTGTCTTAAGTAGCTGATAATAAATTCTTTGTTTACAGTATTAGTCTCTTTAAGAGATTCTTTTAAATCTTTTGGATTAGTAGCTCTAAGCGAAAACAAATTAATGATTTCAACAATACCATAGCCAGAATCTTCAGCTAACTTTATACAATTTTGAATAGTATCATCATTTTCATCAGGATTTGCATAACTCGGATTATATAGAATAAATACTATTGATTTATCTTTTGAACTTAAATTATACCTTGCAAAATATCTGTGTTTATATGGATATTTGTCAAACAAATATCTAAGATTAAACTCGCTGATTTCTTTAGATGTGTATTGCTCATTCTTAGAAAATACCATAAATCCATTGTTTAAAACTAATTCTTTTACAATAAAATTTTCTGACTCAGTTTTTTTGTCTGTCCCATTTACGTTGTTAATTAATTCAATAAGTTCTCTAGTCATTCATAAACTCCTTTCATATTAGTAACTATTTGACTGTATTAAAATGTTCTTCTAGAAGATTGGCCATATTATCAATATATTCTATGCTGCAATGAGTTCCTCCCTTAATCCAGCTTTTTATTCGTTTTACTTCTTCTATACTGTTTTTATCATAATCTCTAAAATTAATTGGATTCTTTAACCAATTATTAATTTTGATAAATGGAAAAGGAAATTTGAATTTGTTAAAGTTATTAAAGGATTGAGGAGCGAAGTGTTTTGGATATCCTTCATTTGTCAGTCCGTAACAATAAAATTTAATACCTAAATCTTTAAATAACTCTTTCGCTATCTTATTATCATGTTTCTCACTTCCCCAAGCTGCAATAACTATGTGGTTTTCACAATTATTTTTAAGATATGTTTTAATAAATTTTTGATATTTTTTTGTCTCGGCTTCGGTTTCTTTTAAAAAATCTTTTAGTTTTGTAGAGTTTGGCATTCGTACAGGATATAAATTGATTATATCAAATGAACCAAAGTGATTATATTCATTATGAAGATATTTTTTTATATTGTTGATTGTATTATCAGAATTTTCTGAGTCCGCAAAAGCCGGATTCATCATAACTATTGTTGCATGCAATGGATTATTTTCTTCAAACTTTTCGTAGTAATAATATCTATACAAATTGCGTTCTTTACATTCACTTTTGCAATTTTTCTTATATAAATGCTTTAATCTTGACTTATCGTCAATTGTTATTCTTGAATATATAAGGAAACCATTCCGTTCTTCTTTAATTGCACCATTTTTATCTTTAATATCATGCAAACTTTTTGGCTGTTCTATTACAATATCATTTTCTTTTAACATACTTATCATATTAGCTTTTAAGTTTTCCATATAGTCTCCTTTCGTTATAAGTATTCTAATGTTATAATCTGTCTAAAATGGACGTATTAGAAATTCTTATTTTTTATTTTATTGATCGCTCTTATTGTATAGTTTCTCAAGTGTTTTAGTGTAAAAAGTATCATTCAATTTTACCAGTACTGAATATTTAGTAAAAAATTCAGAATGGCTAAATTATAATTTATCTTATACTGTATTTCATCATTTAAAATATGTATCGAAATATAATCTTAAAACAGTGATAACAAAGTACGTCCAAATAAGACGTACTTCTATTTTATACTTATTCCAGAAAGGAAATTTGAATATGAAATATTTAATTAGAGCAAACAAAGTCGTATTCAGTGGCAATATGAAAATGATTATTAAGTACATATCTGATTTTTATAACTCCGAAGTTAAGGGATGGACTGGAAATTCAGGAGAATGGAATGATTTAGGTCAATTTAAATCTTTTATTGAATCTAAAGGATATTCAATAAAAGATAAAATTCCATCAAATTGTCGCTGTGAAGGAACAGCAATAACAAATGCAGAATTTAAGAAAATCTGGAATGAATGCCATTTTGATATTAAAACGGTCGCACAGAGACTCCACATAGAAGAAAGAATAGTAGCACAAATTGCAAGAAAAATGAAAGTGAGGAAATAATATGTATGAAATTCAAGGGAAGTATACCTCTGCAAAAATTTTTACAGAAATTGAAGATAAGGACGTAACTGATCAAACGCTTTCGATTTGTAACCATCCTATTTTTAAGGATTGCAAAGTTCGAATTATGCCAGATTGTCATAAGGGTAAAGGTTGTACTATTGGGTTTACAGCAGAAAAACCTAAGAATGGTGAAATTATTCCAAATATTATTGGGGTAGATCAGTTTTGTGGAATGCATGTTATAAAATTAAGTGATAATGACATTACAAACGATTATGAGAAATTAGATAAAGTTATTCGCAGAAATATTCCATTTGGAAGGGATGGTAGAAGGAGATTTAGTGAACTTATACCTGAAGAGTTTATTGAAAAAACAAAAAAGATTTGCAAAGATTTTTTGAAAGATAATTTTGTTAATCACGTTAATAAAATAGGTTCATTAGGAGGTGGAAATCATTTTATTTCCCTAGAGAAAGGTGATACTGGAACATACTTGATAATTCATAGTGGGTCAAGAAATATTGGCTTGAAACTTGCTATCTATTTTCAAGATTTGGCTATCATAAAAAATTGTTACGGAGAGGGTGAACTAAAACAGCTTTCATTTTTAACAGATAAAGATGCTCAGGATTATTTAGATTGTGCTGAATTTTGTCGAGAATATGCGAAACTTAATCGTAAAATTATGGCACATGATATAATGGTTGGAATGCGTTGGAAATTAGATGATGAATTTGAAACTGTCCATAATTATATTGGAGAAGATGGAATTATTAGAAAAGGAGCTATTTCTTGCAAAGAAGATGAAAGAGTTTTAATTCCCCTTAATATGGCAGATGGTTCTTTAATTTGTGTTGGAAAAGGAAATTCAGATTGGAATAATTCGGCTCCACATGGAGCAGGAAGAACATTGTCAAGAATGCAAGCAAAAGACCAATTAACAATGCAAGAATATAAAAATCAAATGACAGGGATTTTTTCAAGTTGCATATCTTTGGCAACACTTGATGAGTCTCCAGGTGCATATAAAAATAGTGATGAAATAATTAGAGCAATTGAACCGTCAGCAAAAATTTTAGACCATCTAAAACCTCTATATAATTTTAAAGCAAAAGAATAAATTTAGACGACCATATTGGACGTATTTTTATGATACAATAAATTCAATAGGAGTTTAAGTATGAAAGATAAACCAAGATATTCGAGAGTTTCTGATATTTTAGATTTGATAATATTTATGTTATCAAGATTTAATGGAGTATCTTTGAATGATATTCAAGAACGATATAACATCTCAAGAAGAACCGCAGAAAGAATGAGAGATGCTGTATTGGCATCATTTCCTCAGGTTGATGAAATCGAAACAGATGATCGTTGTAAAAGATGGGGATTTACAAACTATTCTTTGAATGAATTAGTGACTTTCTCAAATGAGAATATTGCATTACTGGAAAATCTTAAAAAAGTTTGTGATCCCCTTTCTCAAGCTGAAATTGAAAACATCGTAATAAAAATGAAAGCTCTAAAGCATAAATTTACGAAAATTGATGATGAAAAAATTGAATTAATTCTTCAATCAGAAGGTTATGCTATAAGGCAGACTCAGAATTTTAAAGTAGATTTAGAACAGGTATCTGTTATTCGTCAAGCAATAAAAGAAAAAAAGAAATTGCAAGCTGAATACCATGATAAAATCAGAATTTTAGAACCTTTGGGATTAATTTACGGGGAAAAAGTTCATCTTATAGCAAGAGAACCTCAAAAGGGTGAAGGTGAATATAATTATGTTTTGCATAAATTAAGAAATGTTCAGATTACAAATGAACTATATGATTCAAAAGATTTTAATTTGCAAGAATATTCAAAGGCATCTTTCGGAGTATATTTTGGTGAAATCTATGATGTTAAATTAAAATTTATACCGGAAGTAGCTGAAGATGTTATGAATTACAATTTTCATCCGACTCAAAAAATAAATTTGCAAGATGACGGTAGCGTAATAGTAACCTTTAAAGCAAGTGGTGATAAACATATTATGTGGAACCTTTTTAAATGGGGAAATGCTGTTGAAATTCTTGCTCCTAAATCATTGCATCAAAAGTATCAGGAAACATTAAAAAGTCTAATTAAAGAATAAAAAAGGAATTTTATAAAATGACAATAACACCAAACTCAAAGCAACAGGAATGTATTGATAATATTGACGGCAAATATCTTGTACTTGCAGGACCAGGTACAGGTAAAACTTTTACAATGATTCAAAGAATTAAGAATATGATTGAAAAAGGTATTAATCCTGAAAAGATTTTGTGTCTTACTTTTTCTGATGCTGCAACAAATGAGGTTAAAACAAGACTTGAAAAAGAATTAGGCAAGCTTGATGTCGGTGTTAATGTCTATACTTATCATGGTTTTTGTAATGAAATTATTTTAGAAAATACAATTGATTTTGAGTTGTCTGACAATATTAAAGTAATGCCTGATGCTGTATCAATCTCTCTTATAAAAGAATGTATTGATGAGATTGATTCAAAAATTTATAGGACAAAAAGGAATGATCCTTATTATTTTATAAAAGAAATTAGAGATAATATAAAAGAAATCAAAGCAAACAGATTAACAAAGGAAAAATTTTTCCACAATATAGAAACAAATCCTGATTGGGAACCAAAACTTGTTGAATTGCAGAAGAAACTTGCAGAATTAAATGAAAACAATAAAAAAGTTCCTAAAAAGTTGTTAAATGATATTGATGCTATTGAAAAGAAAATAACGAAAGTTAAAGAGATTTGGAAATTTTATGAGTTATATAAGTCAAAAATGGAAGAACAAAGATATTTTGATTTTAGCGATATGATTAATCTTGTTTTGGAAAAATTTGAAACTGATTCTGTTTTCTTATCAAAAATCGCTAATAAATATGAATATATTTTGGTCGATGAGTATCAAGATACAAACAAAAATCAAAATGAGATAGTTTTTCATTTAACTAAAGCTCTTGAGAGTGAAAATGTTTTTGTAGTTGGAGATGATGATCAAATTATATATACATTTCAAGGAGCAAGAATTGATAATGTAGAGAGATTTTTAAAAGAATTTCCGGACACTAAAGTTATTTGTTTAAAAGAAAATATGCGATCTACTCAAAACATTCTTGATACAGCAAGAAAAATTGTAGAACAAGATGATAAAAGATTGGAAATTAATCCTGAATTTGCAAAATATAATATTGATAAACATTTAGTTTCTAAAAATACAAAGTTACCATTCAAAGATCGAAAAGTAAGGTTTTATCATTATGCAGATATTCTCCAAGAGTATCAAGAAATTGTTGATGAAATTGTAAATCTTATTGAATCAAATGGTTGTCCTAAAGATGATAGTGGCAATAAAAAACTATCAGAAATTGCAATACTTACAAGGGATAATAATTCTCTTGCGACATTTGCAGAAATGCTAAAAGAAAAAAATATCCCATCAGAATTAAAAGAAGGTAAGAGTATATTTCAAATAATATCTTCAAATATTTTGTATTATTATATGCAGTTACTTATAAATCCTGAGCTGCATTCTGATAAATTTTTCAGATTAGCATTATCACAACCTTTTAATATTCACCCAAAGGATTTTGAAACAATTTATAATCAAAAATCTCATTACAAATCTTTTGTAGAGATGATAAATTCTATTGATAAAAAAGATCTTATAGAGCCTGAAAAAATAGATAAATTTATCAATATTTTTAATCATTTGTTGTCTTACAAAACAAATGAAACATTAAAAAATGTAGTTTTAGAAATTGGATGCAAAACCGGAATATTTGACTATTATATTAATTCAGAAACTAATAGAATAGAAAATATTTCAGGACTAAAAAAACTTGTAGATGAAGCTGTTAATTTTTCAAATACTCAAAAGAAAATCAGTATAGAAGAATTTGTAGAATATTTGACAATGTGTTTTACAGATGAAATTCCTATAAAAATAGACAAATCACCTGTTGCAATGAATGCTGTTCAATTATCAACTTATCATTCAGCAAAAGGTCGAGAATTTGAATATGTTTATATGCCTACTCTGAAAAACAGGGATTGGGAAAGTAGTTCAAAATCTTTAAGACCTATAGTTCCATTAGATGCATCAGAGTACAAAACAGATGATGAGTTAAGAGAGTTAAAAAAATCAGATTGCATAAAACTTTTATATGTCGGTATGACAAGAGCAAAACATACATTAAGACTTTCTTACCCGAAAAATATTAACGGTTCAACGCAAACTCCTACAAAATTTATCAGTAGTATTGAAGATGTTTTTGAAATAGAACAGGAACCTTTTACTTATGACAGTTCAACCTTCTTATTAGGAAATATAAAAGCTCTCAGAAAACTCGATTATGACTACGAAAAAGATTTTTGTTCTATGGTTGATAAAAAACTTGAAGGAAAATCATTTTCCCCAAGTGCAGTGAATACTTATTTAAAATGCCCTCGTCAATATTTTTATAATTATATTCTAGATTTATCTCCAAAAGACGGTAATCCTGATTCTTTGAGTTTTGGTAAAGCTGTCCATTCCGCTTGTGAGTTTGCAGTAAGATTTGCCAAACTAAATAATGAATATCCAACAAAAGAAGAGTTTATAAATGAATTTAAAAAGGCATTAGATAAATTGCCTATGTCGAGTTATAAACAACGAGAAATTCATATTGAACGAGGAGAAAAGGCTCTTAGTGAATACTATATTCAGATGTGTAATACTCCAAGTTCAATGCTTTATGAAGTTGAAAAACCTATAAATTTTGAGCTTGATGGAATAAAATTTTATGGAATTATAGACAGGATAGATAAGAATTCTGACGGAACTTACACTATTTATGACTATAAAACAGGTGGTGCAAAAGATTCAAAAATTATTTGCCCAGATGGAAAGCACGAAGATTATTACAATCAAATGGGGTTATATAAGTATTATTTTGAAAAATCTACAGGTAATACAGTAAAAGAAACAATATTTATTTTCCCTGAAGAATTTACAGATAATTTTACTTTGAATTTAACTCAAGACGACTGCAAAGCTATTGATACAAAATTTAAAGAAGCAATTTCAAACATAAAAAATTATAAATTTAATCCAACTCCAGGTAATGAAACTTGTAAATATTGCCCTTATAAAGATTTTTGCTAGATAAATTATTCATATACAATCGAGTTAAAGTATTTGTTTGTGATAATGAAAAATTAAATTCAGAAGTGATATTAGATATATTAATATTTAATTAAAGAAAAAGTAATGAAAAAGAATATTCGGTTTTAAAAATTTAGAAGTTTCTGGATATTTGTATCACCGAACTTGACATAGTTGTATTTTAATATAATTTATATGCACAAACAAAAGGAGGCAATATGAATAATAATTTAATTATTATTGGCATTGGGGAAGGTGGATGCAAAATAGTTTCAAAACTGGATGAAAAATATCAAAAACTTTTTATTGATACTGATGAAGATGTTATTGAAAAATATAACGGTTTAAGAATTGGGAAAAAGTTTTGTGGAGAGTATTCAGCTCAAGGAGATATTAATCTTGCTGAATTATCAGTAAGTGAAAATAAAGAAGATTTATTATCTGCAATAAAAAACTATGATGAAATAATACTTGTAGCTCCTTTAGGAGGTGGCACATCCTGCGGTGTTTCTAAAAAATTTGTTGAATTAATTATAGATACCAATAAATCTGTTAAATTCTTTACGAGTTTCCCATTTGATTTTGAAGGTAGAGTACGTTTATTAAAATCTGTAAAAACTTTTGATTATTTAAAGCAACTTTGTAATGTTATTCTTGTTGACAAGTTTGATATTTATAAAATCCACAACAGAATCAGTATTAATCAAATATTTGAAAATCAAGATAACCTATTTATTCAAGAAATAGAAAAGATTTGTGTCTAACTAGTTGAAAACAGACGTAAAAAGAGCAATCCTTTAAAAGAGGTGATAGTAATGAAAAACAACAGGACCGAAATCGAAAATGAATGGAAAAATATTTTTGGTACTGATTTACCAAAACATATACACAAAGCATATGCTACAAAATATATAAAATGGCATAAAGCAAATGGAACTTTAAATAAATCCCTACAAAACCGAATCTCCAAACTAATTGAAAATTATGAGAGAGGTCTCTCTACATTTACCCCATCTTTTTCTATAGAACTTAAAACTGGAACAAGACTAGTTAGAGAATTTCGAGGAATAAAATACGAAGTTACAAAACTTGAAAAAGGTTACTTGTTCGAAGAGAAAACCTATAAAAGTCTTTCAGTAATAGCAAATAAAATTACGGGAACACGTTGGAATGGTAAGAAATTTTTTGGACTAGTAAAATGAAAAAATTAAAAAACAAATTTAAGCAAGCAACTGATTTTCGTTTTGGTAAGGCTTTTGTAAATATTTCAAATTGCGAAGATATTTTTTGTATTAACAAAAAGGGGGAAGTCCTTTTTAAAACTAAATTTGACCCGTTTGGATTTAATCATGCCAATCAGTCTATTGTACGTAATAAAGAGTTTTTACATGGCGTAATCAATCGCAGAGGGCAGATAATTATTCCTTGCATATATGATTATATCTATACAGAACTTAATGGCTATACATTAGAAAAAAATGGTATTAATAGAAAAGTAAATTTTGAAGGGAAGTCTATTTTTCAACCACAGTCAAAATCTAATGTTATTATGTTTAAAACTAAACGAGTATCATCACTACCTTATCTTCCGAGAGAGAAGAATGGTAAATGGGGGATTGTTCCATTTCTAGGAGAAGAAAATGAAATAGTAATTCCTTTTGAATATGACGATTGTGACAATTTTTATGAATACGAGCTTGCTAGAGTCCAAAAAAATGAGAAATATGGGTTTATAAATCCTAAAAATGAAATTGTTATTCCTATCGAGTATGATAGGATTGGAGACTTTGGCTTTAAATTCGGCATATGTCTTGTTGAAAAAGGTGGGCGCTGTGGATTTATTGATAAAGATAACAATTTTGTAATACCGTTAATGTACGGAGCTTCAAGTAATGAATTTATAGAGGGGATAGCTTGTGTTGAAGTAAATAGGGAAGCTGAAACTTATTACAAATATATCAGTACTAATGGAGATGATGCTTTTTAATGATAATATTGTGTTTTTAGGCTTGATTAAAAAATGCAATGAGCGATTAATGTGGTATGAAAATAGTTTTTAAATGCGCAATATATACTCGGAAATCTTAAGAAGAAGTATTAGAGCAAGATTTTAACTCACTTAATGCACAGAGTGAAGCTTGCGAATCTTATATAACATCCCAGAAACACTAAGGTTGGGGATTAGTTGAAAAACAATATAATGATGTCATTTTTTTTGGTGGGGTAGAGCTATTTAAATTTTTATAATATAAAAGGTCCTTGCTAATTAAAATTTTAGTTTTTTTATTGATTTTAATTAATATAATTTTTTATGTATAATAACCGTAATGAAAAAGATTTTAGCAATTGCGTTAATACTGACAACAGTGTCAATTATACCTGTATCTGCATCAGTTGAACATAAGGTAATTAAGGTTATTGATGGGGATACTGTATATGTTGACTTTAATGATGACGGAATAGCTGAACAAGATGAAAAAGTCCGCATCAATGGAATTGATACATTTGAAACTAAACTCAATAACGGACTAAATTGGCAGATGAAGCTATATAACCTTACTCAAGAAGAAGCCTTAGGACTTGGGTATTATGGAAAAGAATTTGCTAAAAAGGAATTGTTGAATAAATCCGTAAAAGCAGAATATACAGCAGAAGAGAAGTTTGATAAGAATAACAGGCACTTGATGTCTATATATTATGACTGTAACAGGCATGGCAAGTGTAAGAATTACGAGCAAGAGGTCTTAAAAGCAGGACTTGCAATAATTTATACAAAATCTAACCTTGCAGATAAATTAAAGCCTTATGAGAATACAGATAGAATAAAACAAAATACTAAAAGAACACATAAATTAAATCTTGTTGTATTAAATTATAAAAACGGTAAATATTACAAAACTACTTGCGAATATGCTTTCTTAGCGAGTCAACAAGAGTTAATTAAAAAGACTTCAAAATATATTCCTTCGTCTTGTTGCTTTAATATTCCACAAAGAAAACAACATAATTATCCACATAAAGATATTAAATTAAATAGGGATCTCTCTCTATATTTTGTTGACCCCACAAAAAAAGAATTTCCTAAAAATGAATGCACATCTCCTAACTGTAAAGCATTATTGAATATTATTCAAAGTGCAAATAATACAATAGATTTTGCTTTATATGGATTTAATGAACAAGATGACATTTTAGATGCTCTAATTCAAGCACAATACAGAGGAGTTAAAATCAGAGGAGTTGTTGATAAAGATGAAGCTGAGTCCTATTACGACACAAAAAAATTGTATGAATACTTTGAAAATATAAAAACAGATACAGAAGCCTCAATAGCTAAAAAACAACAAGATGAAAAATTTACGAGAGCAAGACACGCTTTAATGCATAATAAATTCTTTATTATAGATGATAAGTATGTCTGGACTGGTTCTACAAATGTTTCATCAAGTTGTATGACATTAAATGCAAATTCCTCTGTACTTATAAACTCATCAAAAATTGCAGAACTATATAAAAAAGAATTTGAACAAATGTATATAGGAGAGAGATTTCACGGTAATAAAGAACTAATTAAGAATAATGAACATATTAAACTTAATAATGGTGAGACTGATGTATCTGTTTATTTTTCTCCAAAAGCAGAAGCTATCACAAACTATGTGAGACCAATAATACAAAGTGCAAAAACTTCCATTCATATATCGATGTTTTATTTAACGCATCGAAAAATAGTACAAGATTTAATAGATGCTAAAAATAGAGGAGTAGATGTAAAAATAATATTAGATGGCGATTTTGTTGCTGATGGATATTCTCCACATGAAAAATTACGTGCTGCTAATGTCCCAGTAAAAATAGAAAATTGGAAAGGTCGTATGCATATGAAAAATGCAGTTATAGATGGTAAAATTTCTATTTTAGGTTCAACAAATTGGACTTCAACAGCAGAACTTGTGAATGACGAAAATATGCTAATCATAATTGATGAAAAAATAGCTAAAGAGGTTGAAAATAATTTTCAGAAATTATGGAAAACAATACCTGATAATTGGTTATTTTTAACACCTGAATTCAGAGTAAAACCTAAAAAATAACTAATATATTTCAAGTAGATTCTTAAAATGAGCTTCCTTATCGAGTTTTTTATCTGAATATTTTTTTTTAATGGCTTTTATGTTTTCAGGTTTAATCATATCTTCAAGAGTTATATCTGAACGCCATCCAAAATGTCCTTTTTTGATATCTTTGCAGTTGTTATATTCATATTCCATTGCTTTTTTGTATAGTTCTGGGTGATGTTCATATAAATTTAACCATTCTAATTTTGATTGATAGAAACAGAAAAAACATCCTGAACGAGATTTCCATTTCATGTATTCAGGGAAACCAATTCCTGAATTATTTAAGATATCATATATATCTTTCTTGATTAAACCATCCTCAACAAATAAAAACCTTTCTTTTATGTATGGTTTATTGCTTGTTGCCGTTTTAACTCTTTGAGGTTCATCTGCTCTAATTCCTATATATAAGTTAATATGCTTACAATTTTCATTATTTATAATGGTTCTAAACATATTTTGAATAGTTTTTGTTTTTAATTCTACTGTGCACCAACGATTTTGAGGTGTCGGTAAAATATTACGTGTTTCATAAATATGCTGAAAACTAACTGGAGGTTTTAATCTTGTAATTTTTTTGCCCAAAAATATTTCTAATTTATTCAAGTAATCATATAATTCTGGTAATTCAAGTTCTGTATCACAAAAATAGTATTGAATTTCTTTATGAATATTAGGATAGTTCTCTTTTATATATAAAGCCAATGCTGCTGAATCTTTTCCGCCTGATAGAGATAAAATATGATATTCTTTTTCCATTAGTTCTCCTTATAATACGTTACACAAAAGCACAGTAAAGCCACTGCTTCACTGTGCTAAAAACTTTCAGTTACTCCTTGCAAACACAAAAATCATCTAGGATTTTGCTTAACAAGAGGTGTATTACCTTTTTCATTATTACTGCAAAATGACAAATATGACTATTACTTAATCTTTTTTTAAGGTTTTACAATTTTTACCTTTTACTTTTTTTAGTAAAAACTAATTCAAATCTGTTCTTTTAAATTTTTAAAAAGACAATTTTAAATAAATTTAGCAAAAAATTTCTTTTTCAAATTTTAGAAAAATAAGTAATATATATTAAAATAATGAAAGGCTCGAATATGCAAACAAAAATTTCTCCAAATTATAATTCTACAGCGTTTAAAGGTGCTAACTTAATCAAAATAAAAAAATCAGCATTCCCAAATCCTGAAAATTTAAGAGAATGTTCTCAACTATTTTCTAAAAATATTAATAGTGTAAGCGGCGATAAAAGTGGGATAATATCAGTTATTATAGCCATGTTTAAACCTCAAACTCACAAAACTTATATTTTCCCTGATAATAATGCTTATTTTATGACAAAAAACTCATTAAAGAAAAACAATATACCATATTCTGTAGAATGGTTTTCGCAAAGAGCAAAACTACCTATTACTTCTCCCCAAAACAGTGATTATCATTCTTTTTATATTTTAACAGGGGAACATAAAGATAAAGGGATAAAATTAACAAAAAAAGTTCTGACAAATATAAGAAAATATACAAAAGAAGCAGGAAAAATATTTCCATTACCTGAAAATATAGAAGGTAAAACTTTTAGAGAAATTATGAATGAATACTTACCATTACGCAAAGTATATAGTACATCAAAAGCCAGTGTTGAAATAGAAAAAGGTTTGGGTGAAATAATTAGTACAACACCAGTTAATACTATAGAAATAGAATCATTAAAAGATATTAATAAAATTGCAAGGGATTTGCTTCAAAAATAAGCTTATACTAATAAATTACTATTTAACCAAGCAATAATTCGTAGGTTGTGGTTTCTGTCCAACCTACGAATTTTTAAATATTGGTAAAAATATAGATATTTTTGAGTATACAATAATTTTAGAAGATGATTTAAATAATCAGATCAATTACATTTATTTCAATTTACTTGGAAATATAAAAAGAATATGTAAATAAGATTATAATTTTAAATTTTGTTGTAAACTAAATTAACTGATTGTATAAACAATGGATTATTCAAAATGTTAAAATGGCATATGATAACTTAGAATATTTGATCCCCAATCAAGTTCATTCCTATTAGACAAATTATCTGTTTTTATATATGTTTGCTTAAAATCAGCTAATGGTTCAAAGCCACAATCTTTTATGAACTTATAGTCTTCACTATATGTTAAAAATTTAGAATTTGTATAAGTGCCGAGTGACAATATACTTCCTTTTTTCATGTTTTTTCCAAGATTATATATAACCTTTCTTGCATCATAAGAACCGAGATATGGTAGTACATTTCGACAAAGAAATATTGTATTAGAATTATCAACAAGTCTACTTGCATCATCTTCAAGATCTTGATTTTGGAAATCAACAAATTGTCTGAGATTTTGATTGACTTTATATGTTTGAACTTCATTGTTAATTGTATCATTTGGAAGTCTTATTTGTTCAGTAGAGTTGCTAAAATATTTATCAAAATTTATTCCATTAATTTTTAACTTTTCTATATCTTCTTTAGTTAAGTTAATTAACCCTCTTTTAGCAAAGTTGGAAATGTTTGTTATATCAATATCTCTTGCTTTTATAGGAAAGAATTTTTTTGAAGCATCAAACCCTAAAGAATGAATTAACGCTAATGCCAAAGTATATGGCTCAGAACCATCGGAACAAGCTTGACAAACAATATTAACTTTCTCAGCATCTTTAAAATGAATACCTAAATATTTGGCAAATTTCAACCAATCTAAATCCGTTCTAAAAACTGAAGACTGTGTACTATAGATATAATCAACAGAGTTTGAAAGTAAACCAACTCTCGCAGTACTACCGAAACTAGGATATATATTATGCTTTTGATGTATTGGATATGTTATTTGCATATTTATATAACACATAAAAAAATAATTTTTGCTATTTTAATATTCAAACTTCTTGTTTAAATTAAATAGTGTTGAAAAATTTTTTAAAATTTTAAATTTAGGTGGAAATTTATTCTAATTTACTCGGAAGTATAAAAAGAATTTCAAAATATGAAAAAAGTTTGTGATATAATTCTTTGATAGGGATATTTTATATTATGTTAATAAAAAAAATAAATATTGCTAAATATGCATTGAAAATGAAACGGCAAGGATATCAATTATTAAAAAATCCAAAAGGGACTTCTCCAAACATCATTAGAATCCTAAAATATAATAAGACTTATGACTCTAGTACATCAGATATTTTAGAACATTATGAACTAATAACTAAAGATTTTTCTCAACCTCAAAATACAATTAGGGATTCTCTTTTTATCAATAACGTTACAACATTAGTTGATACTACTAAAAAATTAATTAAAAGAACTAAGGTAAAAGAATTTTATCGATATAGTGGGGAAACCGAGAATAATATCATAAATTATAAAATAAAAGGTCGTTATCCTGATAGAAACAGAGTTTCTATTGTAGATGATTTAAATAAAAAAAATTATGACAAAGAGGTTTTTGATGTTTCTTTAGATTTTAGACCACAATATCCACAACCTTTGCGATTATGGCTGAAGGGAAAGATGAAGAATACTAAAGAATGTTTGAATGAAATCGAAGCAAAAAAGATAAAGGAAGAATCTGTAAATAATAATTTTTGGAAAAACTTATTCATTAACTTATTTAAAAATTAGTAATTTTTACCAAAAATATTAAACTCTCTGTACTTTCATCTCAAATAAAGTGTTAAAATAAAAAAAGTCGAGGTATTTTCCTCGACTTTCTTATTTACTATAACTTGGTATTCCCTATTCGTGCAGAGTTATTTCAATCTATTTAATCTCTAAGTTCAGGACAATTTTCTGCATAGAACTTCTTAACTTCTTGTTGAACAGGATAATCTGTAACTTTTTCAAAGACTTTTTTATTTAATTTGCCTTCACTATTTCTTCCAAACCAGAATGTTTCAGACATAGTTTCTTGTCCTTCTTTAGTAAACTTATCAGTGAATTGGTAAACGGCTTTCACTTTCCCATTTTCAAAACTTGATTTAAAGAAGTCTGAACCTCGATAGGCACTTATACCAACCTCTTTTGCTATAACTTGTCCACTATTAGTATCTTTTGCTGTTACAACTTTTGTTCCGTTGAAATTAAGTGTATCAGTTACTATAAAATTATCTTTCTTGATGTTTCTAACCCAGTTAATTAGTTTTCTACCTTTATCATCTTTTAAGGTAATTCTCTTTCCAGTTGCTTTATCTATACCTTTAACTGCAACAGGCTTGTATCCATCAATGGTATTCCAAACAGAATCTCCAAACCTTTGTAATTGAGACCATTCTTTAGGTTGTCTATAAAATTGAGCATTGATAGGTCTAATCAAAGTATCCATAAAACTTGTTGATCTAATTCTAAAACCGATTCGTGTAATCATACTCATAATATACCACTCCTTAATCTAGTGAATAAATTATACTACAAAGGTAATTAGCTCCTAATATCCTTTAATTTTATTATAAATATTTTAAATTAGATGCTTGTGTAATATTTTTTTACAAAAATTCTCCCTAATATAATATTGGCTGTTTTTTAATCATCTCAATCCACTGTTCAAGAGAGGCTTCGTTCAAATACATATTTGGAGAAAAATCAACTAGTGGAGTTCCGCCATTTTTGTAATAATCATTCAAAAAGTGCTCTAATGTTGCTGACCAATTGATAACGACTTTTTTATCTTTATCACGTTCAAGAAAGATGTATTTTGAATTCTCTCGTGGAGATTTTTGATTTAAACTTGAAAATTCTTGTAATATTTTTGTTGAATCTTCAAGTGGTCTTTTCGCATCAGGGAGTCTGTATCCCATTGAATAATGGAATGGAAAAGAATTTCCTTCTGCAACAATACAAACATTGCCCAAACCGTTTTGGAGCATTCTTTCCACTCTCAATTGATGCATTCTTGTTCCGATTCCGCCAAAATCTTTATTGCCCTTTGCATTCATGTAGGATAAGACTTTTTCACAAAGTTCTCCGTCAATAAATGCCCCTTCAAATTTTGGACTTATCATTTCCTGTTCTTTATCTATATAAAAATATGTATCACCTACAACTCTATAATTTTTATTTTTAATATTTATTTCCCCGTTTGCATCTGGAACCATAAGATAGTATTTTTCCATATTAGGGATATCTTCATCAACTCTTGCAATATATGCGTTTACAGGTTTATTTGTCTTTTTATCAATCAGAGTTGTTATCCTTAAGCCACTTTCATCTAAGTTAGTTTTAGGTGTGAATTCAGTTGAAAGTAATTTCTTAAAAGTCTTAGAACTAATTCCTTGAAAATTCTCTTTTAATAAGCTAACTTCAACCGTATCTGCTGCCGGCTGACGTACAAGGTCAACTTTTTTTAAATTGAACATTCTTTTAGTTGCAGGGATAATAATATCTTTAAATATATTTGTTTTTATTCCATTTATTTTCATATTTGAATTCCTAATATCTTTTAAAACCAGTAAAGATAAATTTTGCTAATTAAAAAATCGAGTAAATAAAACTACTCGATTTTTTATAAAAAACTATTTATCTAAAATCTTTATTAGTATAATTCCATTAATTATGGCATATTCGTCTTGTTCAAGGTAATTTATAGGTGAGAGAACAATATATAAGTTATTTTCAGTCTTTTCATACTTTTCATTATCATTGATATTTTGTAAGTTTATATTTTCTTGTTTCATTTGCCAGTATGAAAACTCATTTTCTTTGTCATAGGGATCAAATATTTTTAACTCATTATCATTTATAGAAATAAGATTCACATAATGTCCGTATTGTCTGATATATGTGTTATTTAGCTTCTTATAAATTCCAATATTAATGATTGCAGAATAGCCGTTTGCTAAGTATTGCTTTACAGTTTTGAAATCTATGTTTTGATTTTCTTTAAATTTGCGAACTTTTTTTATTCCATAGTATTTAATGTCAGCACTAATCTTTTGTTTTGCAAAATATTTTTCTAATCCATTACATAGATTGAATGTTGTAGTGCCATTTTTGTCTGTCTTTAATAGCTTACTTAACTCAGGGATTCCATTGTTTTTACAATCAGGGCATTCTTCATTTATTAGGTTATAAGCACTTACAACACCACAGGAATACTCATCATTTTGTTTGTCATAAGCAAAACATATTCCTTGTAAGAGGATAAATAAACATAAAAGTAAGCGTTTAAACATAGTTAAATATTATCATAAATATAATACTCGTATTTTTATGTTATGATAATTCAAAATTGAAAGGGATATATTTATGCAAATACAGGCTGTACAAAGCTCAAGTAATAATTTAAACTTTGGGATGGCTCTAAAAATAGATTCAGAAGCTCAGAAATACATTAGAGATAATTTTAGTTCAAGACAATTAAAAAAACTTTCTAAAGTTATTGAGAATCAAAAAAATAATCCATACGATATTTATTTGTCAACAAATACTCAATTGGTAAAAACTGGTATGTCTTCTGATTACAAACCTCTTTATAAAAAAGTGAAACATCTTTATGCAACAGTAAAAGAAAAGATGTTCAATAGTAATATGTTCTTTGATATGCCAATTTTTATGCTAAAAAGAGCTGAAAGATATGCAAATAAACTTGAAAAAGGAAAAATCCCTGACGTTGATAAGGTATTAAGTCAAGCTAAATAATAGGTAATCGCCTGAATTCCAAAGGCTTGTAGGATAATTATTTTTTAATTTGAATTTCGAAAAAGTTGATACGAAAGCGACACAATAAGTCGGAAACGGTGTTCCATTTCCAAACTTCCGAGTTATTGTGTGAGTATGGAAAAATACATAAATATAAATGAAGTAGCAAGGATAAAAGGGTTAAAAAGTAATCGTTTAAGAACCACTTTTTAATAGTACACATTAACAAGTGGAATAATTTCCTTTAATGATTCATCTAATTTCTCATAATCTTTATTAGGAATAACTAATTTCCTTTTTTCAAAATTATTATAAAAATCTACACTAAAAGAATTTGTATAAGGTGTTTCTATAACAAACAGATAAAGATTTTTTAATTCTTCAACATATTTATAATTTATCTTTGAATTTTTATCATCAGCATTTTTATATTTCAATTCTAATGCCTCAATTTGAGAATATAGTGCTTGTTTATTTCCATTTTTAGATAGTTCATAATCTTGTTTTAAGGACAATTGATGCTTTGATAAACGAGCAGATGGACTATTAATTATTTCACGAATAAAATCTTCATCCTCTTTTTGTTGTGAGTTATTGGCATAACAAGGACAAGACAAAATTAGTAATAAAAATAATAATAATATTTTTCTCATAACAAATTCCTTTCAAAAATTATAGTATAAAAATGAATAACAAATAGAGATAAAATTTTATAATAAGGAGGTTGTTCTAAATTATTTGATATTTCAAAACTATGGAAAATATCTGATTATAAAAGAAAAAAGTTGTAGATTTTAGTTTCTTTAATGTAAGAGACCTAAAAAATAATTATTGTAAATAATTGTAAAAACCATGTCAATTAAATTCCTTGATGGTTTTTAAGTTAGCAATGGAAATTAGAAATCAAAAAGTATATAATCAAAATTTTGGTTCAAAACTCGGTTGGCGTGCTACTTACGAGTTAAAAAAGACTCCTGAGAAATTAGCAGTAATCACTTCAAAACTAAAAAATATGGGTGAGCCAACAACTGTTGTTGATATTATGTCTCAAGATACAAAAAAGGGTAGAATGTACTCTTTGAGATTGTTTAATGAAATTTTTGGCGAAAAATATAATGTATCTATGTTAAAAGATAATCAGAATAAAGATATTGTATCTGCCTCAGCAAAAGATTTTCTAACTGCCATAGAAAATTTAACAAAACAAACTGTAGAACAAAAACAAAATGTAATTTTTAATAAAATTAGTAATGATCATTCTAATTCATTACCAATGATTAACTATTTAAAAACAATAATAAATAAAGCTAAAGATGAAGGCAAGGTATTAACTTCTAATACAGAACAAATGTATTTCCAAAGATTTGTATAGTTAGTATTTACTTTAAAAATTTTTATTGTATTCTATACAACATGG
>CAUDIU010000027.1 GCA_958449715.1 uncultured Clostridium sp.
AAAATAAAAAGGGTTCATCTAAATGATGAACCCTTTTTTTATTTTTTCTCTTTACCAAATAATATTATTAGTTTATAATTATTTTATGGATAGACATATAGTAAAATTACAAGGTTTAAATATTGATACTTTTTCTTTTGATGAAGCTGTAGAGTATGCAAAGAATATTTCGGGTCAGGTTGTAACCATAAATCCTGAAATGATTGATAATGCAACAAAAAATAGTCAATTTGCTGATTTAATTAACAATGCTGAACTTGTTATTCCTGATGGAATTGGAGTTGAAATTGGTTTAAAAATATTAGGATATAAAGTTAAAAGGATTGCAGGGATTGAATTTTCTCATAAAATGATAGAAGAATGTGCTAAATCAAATCAATCAATAGCTTTAATTGGTGCAAAACCTGAAATAGTAAAAAAAGCAAAAGAAAATCTTATAAATGAATTTCCTAGTTTGTATGTAACTTATATGCAAGATGGATATTTTAAAGATGATGATAAAATTTTAGAAGATTTAAAAATAAGGCAACCTCGTCTAGTTTTATGTGCTTTAGGCTCTCCAAAACAAGAGGAATTTATATTAAAAGCAAAATCAATATTGCCACAATCATTATTTATTGGCGTTGGAGGAAGTTTTGATGTTTGGTCAGGTGTTGTTAAACGTGCTCCTGAATTATATCAGAAATTAGGCTTGGAATGGCTTTATAGGACTGTAATGGATCCTAAAAGGTTCAAAAGAATTTTCCCTACTTTACCGTTATTTGTTTTGAAAGTTCTTAGAGAAAAGTTTATACCTAAAGGAGTATAGTAGTATGTTAAGTGAAATCGATGTAAAAAATTTAGAAGATTTATGTAGAGAGAATAGAAAAAATATTCTTAAAATGGTTTATAATGCTCAATCAGGACATATAGGTGGAGCTATGTCTTCTGTTGAATTATTAACTGTGTTGTATCATAAATGTATGCATATTTGCCCAAAATGGACTAAGTCATCAGATTTTAATAATCGAGATCGCTTTGTATTATCTAAAGGGCATGCATCTTCTGTGTTGTATTCTATTTTAGCTCAATTAGGTTATTTCCCAAAAGAAGAATTAATGACTTTTAGGTTATTTGGTTCAAGGTTGCAAGGGCATCCTGTACCTATTTGCCCTGGTATTGATGTCGCAACCGGGTCTTTAGGTCAGGGCTTGTCTATTGCTTGTGGTATGGCAATTGGGTTACGACTTGATAAAAATCCCGCTAAAGTATTTTGCCTTATGGGTGATGGAGAATTACAAGAAGGCAGTGTTTGGGAAGCTTTTATGCATTGTACTCATGCGAAGTTAGATAATATTGTTGCAATTATTGATAGAAATAGATTGCAAATTGATGGTTGTACAGAAAATGTTAAATCTTTAGATAATCTTGCAGACAAAATTAAAGCATTCAATTGGGATTTAATTGAGATTAACGGTCATGATATTAATGCTATATATTCTGCTATTGAAAATGCAAAGAAAGCTAATAGACCAGTTGCAATTCTTGCTAATACAATAAAAGGTAAAGGTGTTAGTTTTATGGAAAACAATGCTGGTTGGCATGGCAAAGCTCCTAATAAAGAAGATTTCGAAAAAGCATTGGCCGAATTGGAGTAATTTATGATTATTGATAGTTTAGAAAATATTACTTTTTATAATAATATACCTCAAAATGTTATTGAATTTATAGAAAATTTGACACCTCAAATTGAAGTTGGACGTTATGAAATAGATAAAAATTCATATGCCAATGTTGAAGTTTATGAAACTAAAAATTTAAAAGATTGTAAATTTGAAGCTCATAAAAATTATATTGATATTCAAATGCTATTATCAGGTATAGAAGAATTAGATTATACTCCCGTTAAAGATTTAATAGTTTCAGAAAAATATGATGAAAAAAGAGATATAATGTTTTTTGAAAATCCTGATAGAATTTCAGATAGTGTTATTTTAGAAGCAGGAAAATTTGCACTTATTTATCCACATGAAGCCCATAGACCTCAAGTGGCATTTAATGCAAATTTAAAAACAGTTAAAAAAGTTGTTGTTAAAATTCATATTTAGGCAACAGTTTGTTTTTCTTTTTTATGTTTCCCTGTGAATGCTGGTTGTACAACTTTTTTAATTACAACGTGTTCTACAAAATTATCAATCGGTTTAATTGCAAGTCCTAGCGCAACAAAACCGCCTATTGTTTTAAGGATTTTTGCATTCATTATTTTGCTTTTTTGATATTTTTTGATAATATCTTCTGCTGCATCCCTTAAATATGTTTGTTTATAATCTGGATCTTTAGCATATTTAGTTTTTAATTTAGAAAATTTATCCCACATTTTATTAGAAAATTCTGTAGGTTTTTTATTTTCTTTTAAATTTTCATAGATTTTAAACATTTCATCAATGTGTTTATCTGCATATTGCAAAACTTTGTCTTTTTGTGACATCGCAATAGATTCAGGGTGTCTTTGACCAAATATATTTTCTGTTAAAAATTTTAGAGGTCTTTTTAATTTATTTTCTCTTATTAAATTTTCTCTTTTTGTAATTAAAGATTCGTGGAATTGTTCTTTAAAGCCAGCAATATTGTTATCGTATTTGTTTAAATGTCTGCGGCTTGTAAATTCTTGTAGGAAGTTAATTATTTCTTCTTGTGATTGTAATGTAAGTCCTGTTTTGCTAATCATACCTAGTCCAGATGCGGCTTTTTGACCTGCAATTACAGCTCCAGTAGGCATAATTACACTTGCCAATAATTGGAATATAGCTTGTTCAGTTCCTCTTTTGCTATCAGGATTATATGATGTTTTTTCATTTTTATATTTATCATAGATATCAGCACCAAAATAAAGCATAGCAGGGAACCATAATAATGTTCCTAATTTGGGTGCTACTTCACTTATCGCAGCTCCTAATTCATTAGAATATGCTAATCCACGGGCTGGCCATTGCATTAGTGGGTCTGAATATGTTTGTTGTTTTTTTTCTTTGTTAACATTTTCTTTTGTAGTAAATGCAGGTACATTACTTTTTAGAGTAACGTTTTTAGGGGTTATTGTAATCAAATTTCTTTCTCCTACCAGTCTGTGAACCTTCCAACATGTATATAATACCTGAAAAAATTATCTTTTGCTAGTTTTCAGCTATTTGTAAAAAATTTGTAACCTTTATACTTGCTTTTTTTATATTAGTGTGTTAGTTTAATTCTGGAAAAGGAAAAGTAATTTTATGTCAAACTTAAATTTAAACACTCAATCTTGGTGGTGCCTGTTAGATAAAACAGGTCTTTTAAGTTGGCAATAAGCTGATAATAATATTTTAAAGTTTTAAAATGACCTGTTTTAATTTGCAGGTCATTTTTTTATTGTCAGATTATATAAAGGAAATTACTAATGAAAACTAATAATGTTAATAATGTATCATTTACCAACGCTGGAAATATTGGAACCGGATTAAAAGTCGCAAGTAAAATTATAGGAATACAAGAAGGTGGCGCGGGTTTGTCTAATATAAGATTTATTCAAGACAGTGCGACAGGTCTTGTTCCAAAAGCTGTATTTGCAAGAAGTAAGGCTGATTTAGGAGAAAATACATTTTTAGAATTATCAGAATCTGTTTTGGTATATTATTTCCCTACAATTTTAGGAGAGGGAATTTTCAGAAAATTATATTCTAAAAAGCTTCCAACTGATTTGAAAAAACAAATAGCAACTCCTGCCGTGGATTTATTAAAGGCTAATGATCCGGCTGTAAATAAAAAATTATTACCGGTTAAAGCTGCTCTTGCATTGAGTGCTTTTGCTATTCCTTTAGTTGAATATACTCTTAATTATTTTAAAAATTTAATGACTTTAAAGGTATTTAAACAATCAGATTTTGAAAATATTGCTAATTTGAATAAAAATAAATCAGAAAATACAGAACAAGCAAAGAAAGTTGAGAATAGTGCCAAAAAACATATTAAGTTAGCTGCAGGAATTTATTCTGCTTGTCTTGCTTTGAGTGCATTATTGGTCAAAAAAGGTGAAAATTCTAAATCTCTTCAAAATATTTCTGAAATGATATTAGCACCTGGTACTAAGTTTTTTAAAAATAATAAAAAGAAAGCTGATTTTTTTAATAAATATTTTAGCCTTGATTTTGCTGATAACAACGGGAAATTAGCATTAAGCAGAGGACAGCTTACATCTTGTGTTTTAGTTGGCGGAGCCGGATATTTTGGTGCATCAAAAGATAGAGGAAAACAGAATTTTCTAGAAACTTTATTCAGATATCCTCTTGTTGGTTTTTATATTATTTGCGGAAATGAATTGTTAGAAAAAGGCTTTAGAAAATTCCTTTATAAGAATGGGAAATGCAAAGAATTGATTAATGACAAATTAGAAGTTCCTAATTTAAAAGATTTAAGAAGTATTGCGGAAAAACATGGCGGAGATGTTGATGCTATGTATAAAAAACTTTTAAAACAAAAAGTTTTAATTGCAGGTCTACCATTGTTATTTGGAATTGGTGTTATGGGATTTTTTATTGCAGGAACTTCAAACCTGTTTACTAAATTTAGATATAACAGAGATGTAAAAAATAAAGAACAAGTTAAAAAGTAATCAATATAGGTTAAAAATAAATTTCTTTTACAAGTTCAAGTATTTGATTAATAAATTTTCTATAAGCAGCTCTGTCAGCTTCACCTGATAAGATAATATCTGCTTTTGCAGCTGTTGGGTGAATGTGAGTTTTAGCTTTATTTGAAGCATTTTCATATACTTCATCAGCCGAATCACCTAAATCTCTTTCAGCTGCTCTTTTATAAAATCTTTCTTTTTGAATATCGTGAGATACATCAACATAAATTTTAAAATCAAATGCATCAACGACTTTGTCTGTGAGTGTAAATAGACCTTCTGAAATTATTATTTTTGAAGGGTAAGCTGGTTTTACGTTATCACGTCTTATAGCAGTTCCTGACATATCGTATTCTGGTAAAAGAACTGTGTTTCCAAAAAGCAGAGATTTGATATGTTTTTTCATTAACTCTAATTCAAGGGCTTCTGGAACATCTAAGTCATAATGTTTTGCAAATTCTGCAAAACTGCCAGCTTTTTTTACCATATCAGAACGGTCATAATAATAGTCATCAGTATTAATTCTTGTGATTGCATTTTTAATACAATATTCTTCTGCAAAGCCTTGTATTGTATTAATAATATCTAAGGCAATTGTTGATTTGCCGCTAGCTGTTTCTCCTGCAATTCCTACAGAGCAGGATCTTGTAATATTATTTGATAAAAATAATGCCATTTTTTGAATGGCAGAACTTTTAACTTTACGAAATATTGAATTGTCAGAATTCATTTCATTAAAGAAAATTTGATTTAATCTTTTTTCAATATAAATAAAAAGATTTTTGTTATCGTTAGAATGAAGAAAACTTTGTTTGTTTTTAGTTTCTGTAAAATTTTTAGTTATAGTATTTTGCAATGTATAAATCCTTATTTCTTATCACGTATAAAAAGTGAACAAAAAAAAATTTGCCAACTGCTTTTTTATATATTAACAAAAATAAATAAAAAATGACCGAATTATGTATAAATGTTAAAAAATAATTTTTATTTTTACATATGTTATAATAAACTTTGGATTAGGAGATATATGGTAAAGTATTTAAAGGTTTTTCTTTTTTTTATAATATTTATATTGGTTGGTTTTATAGTATTTAATGTTTATTTATATTTTTCAAATCAAATTACCTATCAAAATGTAAATATTTGCCAAGATGATGATTTGATTGTTAAATTGATTTCAGAAAATATTAATCCTTTTAGTAAATTCAAATTTATAAAAAAGAGAAATGATGATTGTAATCAGCTTTTAGTGCAAAATAAAGTTTCCTTAAAAGAGGTTCAAAATTCGTCAGAAGCTTGTTCGGTTTTAAATTCATCAACAAATTCTGTATCAATGCTTGTGCTCACATATGTAAATGAAATGTATGATAGAGAATCTGCTTCTAAAGAGTTGCGGGATACTATTGATTTAATGACTCCTTATAATTATTGTCCTGAATATATGGATAATATGATTAATTTAATAAAATTAAAAAAGCGTTTAGGTTTATAGCACACCTATTATTATAGTTTTTGGTATACATGTTCAAATATTTTTATAAATTGATTTTCTAAAAGATGTCTGTCAATAAAAGTATTTGATGTATCATGTTGTCCTATAATAAACAGACTTCCTTGCTTCAATTTATTGGCAACAATTTTAATAAATTTTTCTACTTTGCCATCTTCAAAATATCCTAAAATATTTCTACACAATAATATTGTGTCCGAATTATCATTTAATTCTGCCAAAATATTATACATATCAGCTCTTTCGAAGTGAACTTTATTTTTTAGTAAATTAGTTGCTTTAAGAGTTTTTTTTGACTGTAGATTTAAATCGTTTTTTATATTAAGAATTTCATTTGTATCTGTGAAATATTTAGAATAATCATCAGAGTTTATTTGGAGATTGATTCTATCTACCATACTTGTATTTAGAAGTCCGCTTCTTGCAGCATTTACAATTTCTTCATCTATATCATATGCTTTAATCGGAAAAAATTTATTCGGATTTGTATTAGTAGAGTTTTCTAGAAGAGAGATTATTTGAGTATAAGCTTCAGAACCGTCAGAAGATGCAAACTGAATTATATTGACTCTGTTTTTATCCGCAAAATGATTTTTTTCATATTTAGCAAGCCTTTTCCAGTCTACATCGTCTCTAAAAAGCCAGCTGTTTGTTCCTATTTCATCTCCATTTGAGGTTTTGTAAAACCTTGCACAGCTGCCAAATGAAAATTTATTAGGGTATTGTTGATAATTAGTAATTTTTAAAATTTTCATATATTTTTTTGAAAAAACAAACAATATTTTTTTTGCTAATATAAAATTTTATTGTTTATATTTGTTAGGTAAATTATAATTTTTTTATAATGAATTTATAATATGAAAAGAAAAGAGTATAAAAATATGTTAAAAATAAAAATATTCATAATTTTATTTTTATTAGCAATTTTAAGCTTTGTGTTTTATTCTAAAACATTAAATTATAAACTAAATAAATTTTTAATAAAAAATAAAGTAAATGTTGGAATTGCTATTATAAAAGATAATCATCTTACTGTTGTTAATAATAAGAGATATCCTCTTTTAAGTATTTTTAAATATTTTGTAGCGATTAAAGTGCTAAGATATGTAGATCAACAAAAGATTTCTTTAGATACCAATGTTAGTATTAACAAGAATATGCTTGATTTTAATACATATAGTCCAATGTTAAAAGAATACAAAAATTATCCATTTAATATAAAAATATCAAAATTATTGGAATATATGATTTCGCAAAGTGACAATAATGCTTGTGATATATTAATTGATTATATCGGAGGGATTAAAGAGATTGAAAATTTTGTATATGAGTTGGGTTATGGTGCTATAAATATTAAAGTTAATGAAAAAGATATGAATACCAATATTTATAATCAGTATTTAAATACTTCTTTTCCTAAAGATATTGTTTTGATAATGAAAATGGTAAAAGAAAATAATATTCTTTCAAATTCTTCTTTTGCTTTTTTAGAAAATATTATGTTAAAGACTGAAACAGGAGAAAATAAGGTTAAAGCAGGACTTCCAGAAAATACAAAATTTTTTCATAAAACTGGTTCCGGATCTCGAACCTCAAATGGGATCAAAATAGCAGATAATGATGCTGGTTATGTCTTATTACCAAATGGAGATATTTATTATATTGCAATTATGATAAAAGATTCTCCTCTTAGTGATGAAGAAAATGCTAAAATAATAAGTGATATTTCAAAAATTATATATCAACATTTTTCGGCTCATAAAAATGAAAGATAAAAAAATATATTTTAACAACTTTATTATATGTATTTCTCTTAAAGCCTTACTCGAAATGGCATGTACAAGATTTTGAGTCTAGAATGTACTAATTTAAGCACTTCTGCATATATTTAACTGGTATATATTTATATTAGTTTTGAAAAATTTTCTTTTGGTAATCGAAAATATTCGGGATCTACATTGTCATTTATAAATCCAATTTTTCTATAAAAAGAACAGGCAAATGGTGATGATTGCAGTTGTATTGAATTGATTTTTTTATAATTATGCTTTAAAAATTCTCTTAATATTGTTTTTCCAAGTCCTTTTTGTTTTATTGGAATTTTGATATTTAATCCTAGTAATGAAATTGTATTAGGTTCTATTTCCCTATATTTGTTATTTTTAGATTTTGTTTCAAAGTGCTTAATAAAAAATGTTTTCCCTTCTTTGGGAGTCCAAGAATAAAAACCATCGCATAAACCAATTATTTTTTCAGGAGTGAGATTTTTTAGATTTTCTGTTTGAAACGTTAAAGCAAATATTTTATAAGATTTTTGATGATTATTATTTTCTATGCTGTCTAAAAATTTTGAGCCGAAAAAGCTTTGTTTGTCTTGTTTGATAAAAGCTTTTAGACTCTCAATATCTTGGTTAGATTTTAATTCAACAAAATCGACATTAACTTTTTTGTAAAAAGGAGTAAATGGAATTTGTTTAGAAATTTGAGATTTAGATATAAATTTTGCTCCGAAAAAATTATTGTTATATAAATTTTTAATTTCCATGTTATATGTAAAAAATCAAAATAAAAATATTTGATAGTGTTTTATTATATTGGGTCTACCATTTAATTTATTATATCTCAAATATGTATATTATCGATTATTATCGAAGGCTGTTTTTTAGTAAAATGTACACTAAAATAAATATAGTAATGTTACTATGAAAGTTCTTATAAATAAAAAGACACTCTTTATTGAGTGTCTTTTTATTTGCCGAAGGCCGGACTCGAACCGGCACGTGGTTGCCCACACAAGATTTTGAGTCTAGCACGTCTACCAATTTCATCACTTCGGCATATATTTAATTGTCATATATTTATATTAGCAGAAAAATTTCAAATTTCAAATAAAATTTTTAAAAATTTTTTAATAGGTACGTTTTTGTTACTTAGGGTTGATTAAATTATATTTTCTAGCATTTAACATGCATATATAAATTTTTTGAAAAGAGGGTTTATGAGATACTTTATAATTTGTATTTTTTCTTTATTAATATTATCTGTTCCTGCAAATTCGTCTGTTATGGAAGGAGGAATTTCTAAAACTGGAGTTGGTAATACTAGCAGAATTGTTGATAATGCTACAAATTTACCTATAGCTGGAGCTAAGGTGAGTTTGCCTAAGAATAATTACACAACTTATTCAGATGGAGAAGGTGCTTTTAATATTAATACTGATGTAAAGAATCCTACAATTTTATCTGTAGAGAAGGAAGGATACAGACCTTTTTCATTAACTATTGATGAAAAAATTGCATCTAAGCCCATAATTGTTGGTATTGAAAAAAGTAATATCCAAGATGTTGTTATATCATCTGAAATGTTTCATTTAGGAGATGACAGATTTTCTGATAATTCAGCTAATTCGGGAGAGTTTAAAGGGAAATCAATTGGTCCTTTTTTCTCTAAAACATTTAAAATTAGTGCAAATGCTCTGTCTAAGAGAAATTATCTTGTAATAGGATCAATTATAGGCGTTGATACTTTAATGGCGCGTTCTATGAAGCAAAATTCAGTTGTAAATTCTTATTCAAGTCCTCCAGAGGTATTTTTTAACGGCTCAAAGATTGCTGAAATTCAGTTGAACGGTGATGGGCAAAGAATTAAAATTCCAAATAATCTTTTACGTGCTGGACAAATTAATGAAGTGACAATAAGAACCGGTCGAAATCTTCAGCAAACTGCGTATATTGACTATGACGATATTGAATTTATGAATTTAACAATCCAGTCAGAATAATAAAAAACGACTTTTGGGTAAAAAAGTCGTAAATTAAGGAAACAAAATATATAAATTTTTTATAATTAAATATTGGATTAATATAATTTGATAAATTATATGTTATTTGATCAGTAGCATTTAATGCTTTAAAATTCCTAACCGAATGTTTTGAATGTAGATTCAGTATTCTTTTCAATAACTTTTTGAACTGCATCCATTTCAGTTTGAATAGCATCTTGTTCTGTATCTAATTGTTTTAATCTCAATTCTAAGTTTTTATCTTCAGCTTGTACGATTTCAATTTTAGCATTGATGTTTTGAATAGATTGATCATATTCATATTTATCATATTCATATTGGTTCATAGCATCATCATATGCTGCTTGATCAGTTACAGTGTTTGTTGTTACTGCATAAGTTACTTCGTTTTCTTGACCAGGATTTAATGTAATATTTATTATACGTCCTGTAGCATCTTGTTCTAGACGAGCTGTTACGCCTTTAATTTCTTCAGTTTCTTTTGCAGTGCCTACAGTGTAAGTAGGAATATTACTTTGAGAAGCTCCGTTTTCATTATAAATTGTATTTGGAGATTCTAAAACATCTTTTTTTACGAAATATGGAGACCAAGTGCCAGTAGATGTATTTTGAACATATCTTACCATCCAATCAGCATCGCCATATTTGCTGTTTAATTCTTCAATATATTTCTTTTCTTCTTCTTCTAATTTTTTAATTTGGTCAGCAGATAAAGTGCTTAAGTAAGGATCGTTACCTGTATATTTTCCTTCTCCGTCAACAGGAATTGTTCCACCTAACTCTCTTAATTCTTGTCCGCCAACAAAATATGAATAATCAGGAGCGTCTTCTGTTCCATTATTAACTCTTGTATAAATAGATGGTGATGCACTTACAACTGCAAAATCATTTGTCCAAGTTGAAGTGTAGCTGATTAAATAACTACCGTCTTCTTGAGCAATTAATGAACTAATAGAGTTGCTAAGAGCGCCGTCAGTGAATGTATATACTGTTTTTGTATAGTCTGCAACAGAAGGAGGAACCGGAACTGTCATACCAAGCAGCTGGTTATAGTAGTTAGCAGATTGGTTAGACAAGGTAGTTCTTTGTTGGTTAATCTGCTGTCCTTCATATTCAGTATTAGATTTTCTAGCGGTAAGACCTAAAAATCTTGCCTGTGAAGCTGCCATACCCATGACATTTTTCCTTTCGCTTTGTTTCCTTGTTATTATCTACGGCAATAAAGCAAGAATTCTTTAATAATTATATCAAAAAAGTTAACAATTCGTTACAAATATCATTTATTTGTAGGATAAAATTGCCCGAAAATCATTAATATTGACTACTTTAGGATGCTTTTTAATTCATTAATAACAAATTCCATTGCACCTTGTTGGAATTCAAATACAGTTTTACAATCATTGCAGCTTTCAATATAAAACTCTTTATCTGCTAATAATTTGTGCATGTATTTAGTTAATTCTTGAGGTGTTTTAACAATTTTACCGGCTTTAGAGCGTGACAAAATCCAGTAAATATCTCTAAAGTTATGAATTGATGGTCCAGAAATTGCAGGTTTATTGTATACAACCGCTTCAAGAGGGTTATGGCCTCCTGTTTTATTAAAACTGCCTCCAATAAACGCAAAATCACATATTTGGTACATTTTGCTTAATTCTCCAAGTGTATCAAGGATAATAATATCATTATTTAAAAAAGTATCATTATTAGATCTTTGTCCGTATGGAAGATTTGTTTTTTCAACCAATTCTTTGACGTTATTAACTCTTGTAAGATGTCTTGGTGCAAGTAATAGTTTAATATCTGGAAATTCTTTTTTTAGTTCAGAAAAAGAGTTTAATACTATTTCATCTTCTCCTTTGTGAGTGCTGCCTGCTATTATTATTCTATTGTTGCCTTTACCTATTTCAATATTGGCATCAACTCTTTTTACATCAAATTTTAGGTTTTTCATAACCATTGTTTTTTCTGCTGGAGCACCTATGCTGATAAATTTTTCTTTATCTTCTTCACTTTGAGTAAGAATTTTTGTGTAATTTTTGAAAAGTTCTTTGAAAAAGCCTTTTAGTAAACGATAGCTTTTATAAGTTGAATCAGAAATTCTTCCATTAATTACAAATAAAGGAATTTCTCTTTTTTTACAATAAGCAGCAAATGTTGGCCATAATTCTGTTTCCGCAATTAAGACAACACTTGGTTTAATTTTCTTTAAAAATAATTCAACACATATAGTTATATCAAATGGGAAATATGTTATAAAATCAGCTATATTCTCAAATTTTTTGTGAGCAATTTCCTGTCCTGTTTTAGTTCCGGTGGTGATAACTATTTTGTAATCAGGAAAAGTTTCTTTTGTTTTCTTTATTAAATTTTCAAGTGCAATAACTTCTCCTACAGATACGCCATGGAACATTATAATTTTTTCACCTAATTCAGGAGCTGTAAATTTTCCAAGTTTTTCTTTCCAACCAGGTAAGAATTTTCCACGACATGCTCTTACTGCTGCGTAAATTGGCAGTGAGATTAAAAATAGTATTGTTGATAAAATTCTATAAATAAACATAATTCCAACAGTGATTATATAATAAAAAAAATAACTGTTCAATTTTAATTATAATATTGACATTACCATTTAAAAAACCTAAAATGTTGATATGGCAATAGTATATTTAAGTTTAGGTTCAAATTCTGGCGATCGTATCGGATATGTACAACAAGCAACAAGTTTGCTTGGTGCATCTGATAATATTACTCTTATAAGAACATCTGCTTTTTATGAAACTGAACCTTGGGGAATGGATTCTGAAAATTGGTTTGTTAATGCTGTTGTCGAAATTAAGACAAGTCTTTCGCCTCAAGATCTTTTAGCAGAATGTCAAAGAATTGAGACGCAGTTAGGGCGTAAACGTGAAGAAAGTAAAGAATATTCTGATAGAACGATTGATATAGATATTTTGTTTTATAACAAAGATATTATTAATGATGAAAATCTTACAATTCCACATAAATTTGTGCATTTAAGAGCATTTACTCTTGTTCCTTTGTTAGAGTTAATTCCTAATTTTGAACATCCTGTTTTGCACAAAACTATATCTGAATTGCATAATGATTTAGAAAACCCTGAAATGGTATTTTTATATGGTACAAGAGTTGAAATCTAAAGTTGCAATTATCGGGGGCGGACCTGCAGGGTGTATTTGTGCATATTTTTTGCAGGATAATTTTGATGTTATAGTCTTTGATAAAAAATCCCCATTAAAAACTTTATTACCAACAGGTGGTGGTAGATGTAATTTATGTCATGGGGAATATGATTTTAGAGAATTAGCTTCTAACTATCCAAGAGGAGAAAAATTTTTATATTCAATATTTTCAAAATTTGGGACTGCTGATACGCTTGACTTTTTTGAAACCATTGGCGTTAAAACTTATATGCAAGATGATATGAGATTTTTTCCTATATCAAATAGCGCTTCTGATGTAAGAGAAAAAATTCTCAATTCCCTAAAAAAAGTTAAATTTATAAAAGAAGAAGTCTTAAGGATTAATGAAGGTTTTTCTGTTGTTACTAATATGGGAGCATATCATGCTGATTATGTTGTAATAGCAACCGGAGGGCATGCTTCTTATGATTTGATAAAAATGCTCGGTCATAAAATTATAGAGCCTAAACCTGCACTTGTCGGACTAAAGACTGCAGAAGATTTTTCTGCTTTAAGCGGTGTATCTATAAATGATATTCTATTTACTCATAAAGGGATATCTGGACCTGCGGTTTATAAGATATCTTCTTTAAGGGCTAGGGATAGGTTTCCATATAAATTAACTTTTGATTTCGTTGGCGAAATAGATTTGCAATCAGAGTTAAATTCTAATCCTCATAAGAGTATAAAAAATTTATTGGGAGAGTATGTTCCAAAATCATTAGCTGAGTTTTGTCTTAAAGAATTAGAAATTAATCCTGATGTTAAAAGCCATGAAATAAATGGAAAAACTCGCGATAAAATTTTATATAAATTAAGAAATTTTGAAACTACAATTGTAGGTACAGCGCCTGATGGTGAAGTTGTTACATCAGGCGGAGTTGATTTAAAAGAAATTAATCCTAAAACTCTTGAATCAAAGCTTGTGGCACGAATATATTTTTGTGGCGAAGTTATGGATATAGATGGATTTTGCGGTGGGTTTAATCTTCAAAACTGTTGGTCAACAGGTTTTGTTGTTGCTCAATCCTTAAATCTTACCCTTGGCTTGTAATTCTTTTTTTAGGTCTTCTTTAACTTGGAATGCATTATTATCTTTATCAAATTTTCTAAATGCAATCATTAGAGCTGGTGCAAGTATTCCTAATGCTCCGATACATGCTCCCATGTTTTTTAGGATTGATCTTCTTTTTAATTTTTTGACGTTATCTAAAAATGCATCTAATGTTTTTTCTTTGACGTTCGCTTGTTTAAATTCTTCAAATTTGTTTTTTAATTTATCTAATTTTTCTGCAACGCCTTTAAATTCATCAAAATCGATGTATTTTCTATAATCAATATCATCTTTTTGAGTTGCATTTTTCAAAGTTGGCAATATGTCAGATTTTTTTGCCATTTGTACAACAAAATCGTCAGGATTATTGTGCATGAAATCAAGTAATTCTTCATGATTTTTTAGGGATAATACTTTTTTACTGCTTTCGACAAGTTTGCCGTTTTCAAATGCTTCTTTTAATTCTTTACTTTCTATTACTCTTGCATCTAAGTCTATTGAGGCTGGTTTTTCTTTGTTCTTCTCTGCAGCATTTTCTAAGAATTTTTGGATTGGTTTGCTTGCAAAATACATAAACAGCCATACAGATCCTTCTTTAATAGTATAGCCAAGTAATTCTTGTTTGTTTCTTGATTCTGCAAGTCTTTCTGCAGTGATAGCTCCGTCTAAAATCATAAGGTTTTTAACCGGATTATACATGAAGTCTTGAATGCTTCCTGTGAAAGTAGTTTGTTTTTTTAATTTTAAATTGTTAAAAGCTTCTGATGTTGGTTTTGTATAAGAAAAAGTATCTGTATTTTGGTTATTTTTTTCTTTAGCCATTTCAGCTAGGATTTCTTTTTCAGCATCTTTTCTTGTTTTGTAGTGTCTGTATTTTGTTAATCCGGCATAAGAAGCAATTGTCAAAGCTGTAGATACGATAAATTTTGTCATGGCAAGATTTTTTGTATACTTTGGATTTTTGCTTGCCTTAATCATGCTCTCTTTTATTGAAGAATCTGCGTATTCTATAGATTTTTCAAGTAGTTTACTTCTATTTTTTGAAAGGTTTCTAACATCAAAAGTCGGATCGATTTTTAATGCTTTGTACATGGTGTAATCCATGAGCTTTTTATAAACGGGAATTCCGAATAACCAAATGGCTTGAGTGCCGAATTCATCTAAAAATCTGTCTTTTCCCTCTAATTTATCACCTGTAATGTATGAACCTGCTGTAAGTCCTGTACTGTTAGCTATATCTTTGATAGCCATAGGGACTAATGAATTATTATTTCCTAATGTTGAATATATTGTTCCTGCTGTAATTGCGAGCGTCATTTTTACCTTCCTTGTGCACATTTATGTGCTTCTCAATATCTAAACTATAGCCCCCAAATTAAATTCATTAATTTGACGATTGGGGTATTCGCCTTGATTATTGAGTTTCGTCGGATAAATTTTTCCATGTAACTACCTTTCACTTTTTTCATAAGTACACTGAATATAATTTCTTGCTTAATTTTCGTATAATTTTAACGATTATTAACAAAAAAAAGACCTTTCGGGGGGAAAGGTCAAGTAATAAAAATCTTTTTTACGACAATAATAAGCGTCTTATTTTTACAACAAGCCTTTCATATTACTTATTATTCGTCGGATTTGATTTCTGTTTGTCATGTTTATATTGTAACCTGTTAATACTATTTGTAAAGTTTAATCTTATAATTAAAAAAAGCGGTTAAAACCGCTTATCTTTTTAAATGGTACCCCCAAGCGAATTCGAATCGCTGTCTACACCGTGAAAGGGTGTTGTCCTAGGCCTCTAGACGATGGGGGCTTGTTTCTTTCGACAAGTTCTATTGTACATGAAGAAAAATTAAATGTCAACTACTTTGTTGAAAAAATTTTTTATACCTTGAAAGTTTTTCATGTTTTATGTAAAATATATATATAATTTGAGAGAGATAGGAGTAATAAATGTTCGAACGTTTTACGGAGAAAGCTATAAAAGTTATAATGTTAGCTCAAGAAGAAGCGCGTAGGCTCGGTCATAATTTTGTCGGGACTGAACAGGTTCTTTTAGGCTTGATTGGTGAAGGCACTGGCGTAGCTGCTAAAACTTTAAAGTCTATGGGCGTTACATTAAAAGATGCTAGAGCTGAAGTCGAAAAAATTATTGGCAGAGGTTCTGGTTTTGTTGCTGTAGAAATTCCTTTTACCCCAAGAGCTAAAAGAGTTTTAGAATTGTCTTGGGACGAGGCAAGACAATTAGGTCATAATTATATAGGAACAGAACATCTTTTATTAGGTTTGATAAGAGAAGGTGAAGGTGTAGCCGCAAGAGTTTTAGAAAACCTTGGTGTTGATTTAAATAAAATTAGAAGTAATGTCGTAAAAATGCTTGGAGAGTCAAAACCTCAAACAGTTTCATCAGGCTCTTCAGGTTCTTCATCATCATCTGGTGGTAAAACAAAAACTCCAAGTTTAGATGAATTTGGACGTGATTTAACTTTAGCAGCTCAAGAATTAAGACTTGACCCTGTTGTAGGTAGAGAAAAAGAAATTGAACGTGTTATTCAAATTCTTGCAAGACGTACAAAAAATAACCCTGTATTAATCGGGGAACCAGGTGTTGGTAAAACAGCTGTTGCTGAAGGTCTTGCAATAAGAATTGTAAATGCAGAAGTTCCAGATATATTAGATGGTAAAAAAGTAATTCAACTTGATATGGGATTATTAGTTGCCGGTACCAAGTATCGTGGAGAATTTGAAGAACGTTTGAAAAAAATTATGGATGAAATTCGTCAAGCAGGAAATATTATTCTTGTAATTGATGAAATGCATACATTAATTGGTGCAGGTGCCGCAGAAGGTGCTATTGATGCAGCTAATATATTGAAACCTGCTTTATCAAGAGGTGAAATTCAAGTAATTGGTGCTACTACTTTAGATGAATATAGAAAATATGTAGAAAAAGACTCAGCTCTTGAACGTCGTTTCCAATCTGTAATTATTGATGAACCGACAGAAGATGAGTCTATTGAAATTATTAAAGGTTTAAAACCAAAATATGAAGAACACCATAAATTGATAATTTCTGATGATGCAATCGTTGCTGCGGTTAAATTATCTAATAAATATATTACAGATAGATTTTTACCAGATAAAGCAATCGATGTAATCGATGAAGCATCTTCTAAAGTAAGATTAAAAGTTTCAAACCTTTCTCCGGAAGGAAAAGAATTAGAAAAAGAACTTAGAGTTTTAATAAAAGATAAAGAAGATGCAATAAGAAATCAAGAATTTGAAAAAGCATCTCAACTTCGCGATGAAGAAGCTGATTTGAAAGACAGAATCAGAGAAATGGCTCAAAAATATAGAGAAGAGCATGAAGCAAATAAACCAACTGTTACTGCTGAAAATGTTGCAGAAGTTATTGCTACGATGACTGGTGTTCCTGTAACTAAGTTGACAGAAGGTGAAAGTGAAAGACTTCTAAAATTAGAAGATACTTTGCATGCTAGAGTAATTGGTCAGCATGATGCAGTTGTTGCAATCTCAAAAGCAATAAGACGTGCTCGTGTTGGTTTGAAAAGCCCTAACAGACCTATTGGAAGTTTTATCTTCTGCGGACCTACAGGGGTTGGTAAAACAGAACTTGCAAAAGCTTTAGCTGAAGCTGTATTTGGATCTGAAGATAATATGATAAGAGTTGATATGTCTGAATTCATGGAAAAACATTCAACTGCAAAACTTATCGGTTCACCTCCTGGATATGTTGGCTATGATGACGGTGGTCATTTAACAGAACTTGTAAGAAAGAAACCTTACAGTGTAATTCTATTTGATGAAATAGAAAAAGCTCACCCTGATGTATTTAACATCATGTTGCAAATTTTAGATGATGGTCGTTTGACTGATGCAAAAGGTCGTCATGTAAACTTTAAAAACACAATTATCATCATGACTTCTAACGTTGGTGCAAGCATGATTACAACAACATCAAGATTAGGTTTCTCTACAAGTGATGATGAATCTAAAGATAAATATGAAAAACTAAAAGAAACAGTTTCTGAAGAAATGAAAAAAGCATTCAGACCTGAATTTTTGAACCGTATTGATGAAACAATCGTATTTGCTCATCTATCACAAGAAGAAATCAGACAAATCGTTGACTTGATGTTGAAAGACTTGTTCAAACGTCTTGCAGAACGTGAATTGTCTGTTGAAGTAACTGATGAGGTTAAAGATCATTTAGCTAAAAACGGTTATTCTGAAGCATATGGTGCAAGACCTCTAAGAAGATTAATCCAGCGTAAAATCGAAGATATGTTGGCTGAAGAAATTCTTTCTGGTAAATATGCTCCAGGTGATACAATTGTGATAAAACTAGTAGATGATAAAATAGCTTTTGAGAAAAAGCAAAAACGAGCGAAAAAAGAACAGAATGAAACTTCTGAAGTTGTATAAATAAAAAATCCCATCAAATAGATGGGATTTTTTTCTTGCTATTTTTTCAAAAATAGTTTAAATTATATATATTGGAAGTTGGTTATGGCAAAGTATAAATATAGTGCATTAAAGAATAATAATAATATTATAAATGGTGAAATAGAGGCATCAAATCCTCGAGAGGCAAGAGAGAAAATTCGAGAATTAGGTTTTTTGCCGACAAAAATATATTTGGAACAACCAAATGAACAAAATCAAAATGTAATTTCAGAAGATCTAAAATCTATAAATACAAATGTAACTCGTTTGTCTTTGCAAGAAAAAATAATGTTTACTTCAGAATTAGAAGTAATTTTGTCTTCAGGTATTCCAATAATTGAAGCTCTGCAGTCTATTTCTAACAATACGCCCAAACCTAAAATTAAAGCAGTTTGTGAAAAGATTAAAGAAGGTATTTTGTCTGGTATGACTTTTGCACAAGCTCTTGAAAGTTTTTATGGAAAAGTTTTTGGACCAGTGTATACAGGTCTTGTAAAGACAGGAGAAAATGCTGGTGAGTTAGAAGTTACTCTAAGTCGAATGCTATTATTGTTGAGAAAACAAGATAGAATTAAAGGCCGCATTATAAATGCTTCAATATACCCTGCTATTTTAATTATTATAATGTTGGGATTGTTAATACTTTTTTCAAAAGTGGTATTCCCTGCCTTTATGGGAGTGTTTGCTTTTAATGGTGCAGAACTACCTTTATTAGCATCTATGCTTGTTGGAATTTGCAGTTTTGTTGAACATTTTTGGTGGCTTTTAATTATAGGTATTGGTGCCGCTTGTGGTGCGCTCTCATCATTATTTAAAAGCTATCAGTTTAAAAGTAAATGGGATGAGTTTATATTAAATGTTCCTGTAGTATCAGATTTTATAAAATATATAAATCTTTCTAATTTTTTAACAGTTTTACATATTTCTTATGATGCCGGATTGCCTATTATGTCTGGTTTAGAGCTTTCTAATGGTACTGTAGGAAATTATTCTATTAAAAGAAAAATAAATAAATCTATATCAATGGTGCGTTCAGGAAAGACTTTAACACAATCTTTCAATTGTTCAGATGCAATCCCGCCTGCAATTCTTACAATGATAGCAACAGGAGAAACTTCCGGAACTTTAGGTAAGATGTTTCATGATGCTGCTGAAGTGATTGATAAAAAAGTTGATATGGCATTAGAAGCAATGACTAAAATGTTTGAACCTTTACTAATTGTAATTTTAGGTGGAGTTATTTTATTTGTAGCTATTGCTTTTTATCAAATGTATATTGGAATGCTCGGAACTTTATTTTAGTTTTTATTGAACCATTTCATTATTTTATCAATAAAACCTTCTTCTTCCTGCATTTCTGTGTTTTGTAATTTTTCTAATTTATGTTGAATTTTAGAATAATCAGGATTTCCTTTTCCTATTTCTAGATATTTTTCATAGCACTCTACGGCAGCAGGTTTGTTTCTCAGTTTTCCGTATGCTTCTCCAAGTTGTTTTACTGTAGTAGAATTTCTTTTATCCAGGTGATAAAGTTTTAAAAGATATTCTGCTTGAGATTTGTAATCTCCGATGCTTTCTCTGAATTCTGCTAATTTTTGGAGAGATTTTTTGTCTGTTTCATCAAGTTTTGATATCTTTTCATAAAATTCCATAGCATGATTTTTATCTCCTGATTCTTCCAAGAGCATTGCAAGAGTGTTCAAAAGATTAATATCATCATCTTTTATTTGATTTGCATTTAAAAATTCATTAATAGCAATATCTTTATTTCCTCTTACTAAATTGTATTTACCCCAATTTAGATAAGAATTATAATCATCATTTTTTTCTTCATAAATTAGTGCACGCATTTGATATGTAAGTGGTGAATTTTTTTCATATTTATCAAATTCTTCTACACATTCAAGTGCTTTATCAAAATCTTTAGTCATATAGTAATATTGAGCTTTAAGTGAATAGAATTGTGGAATGTGATTATATTGACCTTCCATTTTTTGAAGTTTTTCAAAAGCTTCAGATTTTTTATCCATATCTAAAAGGCATTTTACTTTTGTCAATTCATCAGTTGTAACTTCTAATGCTTTTTCTGGATTTCCGTTTTTTAGGTATAAATCAGCTAATTGTTCATTTAAATTAACGGAGTCAAATCCAGCTTTTCTACCTCTTTCTAATACATCTATTGCACTAGGTACAGC
>CAUDIU010000028.1 GCA_958449715.1 uncultured Clostridium sp.
GTCCCTGCTTTGATATAAACATAATCACCTTGATTTACATCCAAATAATCAATTACATCATCATATTTCCCTTCTGCGACTTTTTCTCTTAAGTCAACAGAAGATTTAGCTTTGCAACCATCAAAAATTTTACCGTTTTTAGGTACTTCTAAAAAATACCAAGATTCATTTTTTCCAAAATCCGCATTCTCTAATTTCTTAGCCATTTCATCATTTGGATGAACTTGTAAACTTAAATCATCTGTAGCATCTACTAATGCTAACAAGAAAGGGAATTCTGTATATTTTTCCAAACCAAATTTTGATTTATTTTCATCAAAATATTTTCTAAATAACTCTCCTTTATATTTACCGTTCAAAATCTCACTTTCTAACTCTTTATTTGAAATAAGAGAATATAAATGACCGATTTTCTTTGAATCAGTATTTGAATAAGGTGTCAATCTTTCCCCACCCCATATTGTTTCATGAACAATTGTTTTTATTACAAGCATTAAAAATTCTCCTTACAAATTTTCATCCAAAATAATTTCCAAATTTTCTAAACCCTGATTTCTATTCGGAGTCAATGCATAAGCACATTGTAAACCTGATGGTTTATTATCATTTATTAAAATCCTTTCACCCATAGGCATACCAAATAATATTTCATTATATCTAATATTATGTTTTGCTAAGAATTTTTCTGTTTTTTCTCTTGCTTCTTTTTCCCTTGCAGTAAGAATGAGAACAAAATCATCTTTAGGTATAGATTGCAAAAACTCTTTTGCACCTGGCAAGAATTCATCTTCTCCAGTTTTATATCCGTTATGTACAACAAGTGTACCATCAAAGTCCAAAACCCATGTGTGATTCAATTTCGATAATCTTAACTGCGTTCTTTCTAATAACATAATTTTCCTTTTTTATTTAAATTAAATATATTCCCTAATTAAATAAGTTCCATTATAAAAAGCTAAACACATAGAATCATAATCTTCCCAACAATGACTAGCTAAAGATAACCAAATAATTGCATGGATAAATTTTATATCATCTATTTTACAATTTTGCATATTTTTTAAAACTTTATCAGTCATTGCTTCCCAGCCATTAGAAGATATCTCATAATTAACAGCATCGGATTCATCATCTATTTTTAATGAAAAGTCTTTTACATTAAATCTATCAAAATTACCACTCATTGAATAATATAATTTTGCCCAATCATATCTGATATCACCAAGGACTTCTTGTTTACCAAAATAACCTCTGGCATCAATAAAGTAAATATTGTTATTATTATCTACCATTGTATTTGTTAAAGTACAATCCCCATGAATTGGACAAAATACAGTATCCATAAGTTTTTCTTCTACAGATTTTTTGAAATCATCTTTGAAAATTATTGGATTCTTACATTTTTTACCGTTTATATTTATATATTCCTCATTAGCAAATGGTATTGCTTCTTTTATACTATTTAATCTATCAATAGTTTTTGTATAATACTCTTTTAATAAATCTTCTTTATCTGCAGACTTTTGTTCATAACTATGCATTTTATTTACTGAATTTATTAAATTATCTGTAATTTTAGCTTTTTGGTCTTGTGAAAGTTCTGCTTGAAAAATATTTGTTCCATTAATTTTTTCCATAGTAAGAGGTTCAAAAGAATATATTTTTGGAATAGAAGAGAATCCATATTCTACCATCTTTTTATACCAAACAATCTCGCGATCTATTAACTTTTTACCTTCTTCTGTAAGACCAGTTTTTATCACTTTATTTTCGGTAAATTCCATTTTATTGTAAGGTCTGCACCTATTTTCTGTATCTTTAAATTTTGCAATAGCTTCCAAAGTTCCGACCTCAGGACAACCTTCCATAGTCATAGGTAAAAGTTTCATACCGCTTTCTTTTAACCAAGTTGTAAAAGAGCCTGTTTCAGGAATATCAGCAAATCTTTTTTTATTTTCAAAAAGAAAACAACCAGCAACACCATATTGATCAGAAGCAATCTTATCTAACTTGCCATTTTGAAAACTCCAAGAACATAATGAACCTTTTAATATCCCTACATAATTTCCATCAGCTAAAGTTTCAGGCTTAAAATTATCTGATAAAATTAAATCTGACCAAATTAAAAGGAATTTTTCATCCTCATTTACATATTTTAAGGCATCCTTTATACCGCAAATATTACCTGTTCCTGAAGCTTTTAATAATTTATAATCAATATCTTTTGCAAAAACTTGCAAATACCTTTTTAATACATCAAACTTATAATCTCCAATAATAATAAACTCGCTTTTCGGATATTTATTAAACAAATGAAAAATCATAGGTCTGTTATTAATTGGCACCAAACACTTTGGTCTATTTGTTGTTAAATATTCTAAACGAGTCCCTTTTCCACCAGCTTGTATTATTATTTTCATGATACACATTCCTTTTCATATCGTTAAAAAACTTTTATAATTTTTTATTATATAAAATTTTTAAAACTATACTCACCTCTGAATAAATATACTTCTTGAATTACAAAATAACCTTTTGTAAATTCTCAAATTATAATATCATAAGTAAAAAAGAATATTAATAAACTGTCAACAAATGTAACTTTATATTACCTTTATTTAATATTACTTTTTGACAAATTATATATAATTTAATACTCATAATAATTTTTTTTTACATCGTAGTTTTTTACAAATCTTTCATCTTAGAATTTCCTTGAATCACTCAATCTATTTAATTTACCATAATATAACTATAGAAAAGTATATCATAAAATATTGCAAAATACACTTATATTAAGAAGTGTAAAAATAGAGTATATAAATATACAGAAATTGCACATAACATGACTATGAGGTGTATTTATGTTTAAAGTTGAAAAACCAGAAATGATTAATAAAACTTTTAGATTACCACTAAAATTAGTTCAAGAATTACAAATGGTAGCACAAAATAAAGAAGTATCTCTAAATAATTTAGTACAACAATGTTGTGAGTATGCTCTTAAACATTTAGATAAAAGTTAGATTTGTTATCAAATTATTAGATAATCTGAATAATTCTTTATTCTCTATTAATTTTAAATTATACCCTTTTTCTCAAACAAAAAAAGGGAATGCATATTTGATTGCTATTTTATTTTTTTACTTAAATATAAATATTAATTTACATATACAAACTTAAATAGCAAAATTTTTTTTGACAAGTATTATATTAAATATGCAAATCAATAATATTTATTCCCCATCTTTTAAAAGTACATATACAGTAGACACAGGTACTGCAACATCTAAGACTCAAATATTTATGCTAGGAGCATTAATGAATAATTTCTGGCTAAATAATGCTAATACAACTTTTTATAGAGTCAAAAGTTCAGGAGTATATGGGAAAGTAGATTTTAATGTAAAAGATTACAAAGATAAAGCTTTTGAAGCAGTTCTCAAAAACAACAGAATTTCATATGAAAAGAAAAACTATGGAATTAATTACATGGCATAGGAAATTTTGATATAATAAATAAAGAGGATAAACATATGAAAGAATGGCTTAAAGCTATAATTATTTTACCATTTAATGTTACTGTAGTAATCCCATGTTTAATTTTATATTTTTCTAGGTTTCATTATAATATACCAAATATTATACAAATAATTTTAGGAATCATATTATTTATATTCGGTCTATTTCTTGCTATTTGGACAATGATTTTATTTAACACAATAGGCAAAGGAACACTCGCTCCATGGGCAGCAACAAAACACTTAGTAGTTGAAGGACCTTTTAAAATAGTTAGAAATCCAATGATTACAGGAGTTTTGAATATACTTACAGCAGAAGCATTAATTTTAAATTCGATTAATCTGTTTTATTGGATGATAATATTTTTCATTATTAATTGTATTTATTTTAAATTATTTGAAGAGAAACAACTTGAAAGGAATTTTGGTCAAGAATACTTGGAATATAAAAAGAAAGTTCCAATGTGGATTCCTAAATTCAAATAAGCAGATTTAAGAATTACAGTCTCGAAAACTGATGTCTTTCTAGCATTACCATTAAAATTGAAATATCTGCAGGTTTTACTCCTCCGATACGAGAAGCCTGAGCTAATGTTTTAGGTCTAATTTTAGATAATTTATCCTTTGTTTCTGAAGATATATGATCTATTGAAGAATAATCAATATCATCAGGAATTTTAAATTTATCTAATTTAGAAGCTTGTTCTACTTGAAATTCTTGACGTTTCAAATATCCATCATATTTTACAAGGATTTCAACCTGCTCAGTAACATCATAAGGAATATTTAAATCATTTGTAAATGAATCAATTTCTTTAATTACATTGTAATCAATGTTCGGACGTTTTAAAAGCTCAGAAATCTTCATGCCTCTATCCATATGCTCGCCATATTTTGATAAAATTGAATTTACCTCTTCTGTTGCTGATATTTTAGCATCTTTAATTCTAGATAATTCTTTTTCAATAGCTTCTTGTTTATCGGTAAAGACTTTATATTGAGCATCATCGATTAATCCACATTTTTTACCAATAGGAGTTAATCTTGCATCTGCATTATCCTGTCTTAATAAAAGTCTGTATTCAGAACGAGAAGTAAGCATTCTATAAGGATCTTGAATATCTTTTGTTACCAAATCATCAATCAAAGTTCCGATATAAGATGAACTTCTTGATAATTCAAGCATTTCTGTATTATTCAAGTAATTAAATGCGTTAATTCCTGCAATAAGACCTTGAGCAGCAGCTTCTTCATAACCGCTTGTACCATTGATTTGACCACCAAAGAACAAACCTTTGATCTTTTTAGACATTAAAGAATGAGTTGTCTGCACAGCTGGGACATAATCATATTCTACCGCATAAGCAGGCTTAATAACATGAGCTTTTTCTAACCCTGGGAGAGTTCTTAGCATTTTTACCTGAACATCTGCTGGTAAACTGCTCGAAAAACCTTGAATATACACTTCATAAGTTCCTAATCCTTCTGGTTCGATAAAAATATGATGGGAAGGATTTTCACTAAATCTTACAACTTTATCTTCAATTGACGGACAATAACGAGGACCTACACCTTGGATTAAGCCTTGGAACATTGGAGATTTATCAAGATTAGCTTTGATAATCGCATGAGTTTCTTCATTGGTTCTTGTCAAATAGCAAGGATATTGAGGCCTTACAGGTCTATTTGGTTTAAAAGAATAAAAATGTAACTGCTCATCACCAGGCTGAATAGTCATTTTTGAATAATCAATTGTTCTTTTATCAACTCGAGGTGGTGTTCCTGTCTTTAACTTTTTAATTTCAATTCCATGTTTTACTAAAGATTCTGATAAACCATAAGCTGCTTTTTCACCCAATCGACCTGCACTATAAGATCTAAGACCTACAAAAATTCTACCGTTTAAAGAAGTTCCTGTAGTTAACACTACAGCTCTTGCTGAATATTCAATTCCAAATTCATCAATTGCACCTACGACTTCACCATTTTCAACTAATAAATCTGTAATACAAGCCTGACGGAGATAAATATTTTCATTATTCTCAATGATATTTCGCATGTAATCCATATACTGCTTTTTATCAGACTGAGCTCGTAAAGCACGAACAGCTGGACCTTTTGAAGAATTAAGCATTTTCATCTGAATATAAGTCGCATCAGCAACCTCACCCATTACACCGCCTAATGCATCAATTTCTCTAACTAAAGTTGATTTAGCAGGACCTCCAATCGCCGGATTACAAGGCATTAATGCGATATGATCAACATTTAATGTCGCTAGTAAAACTTTTGCACCTAATCTTGCACAAGAAATTGCAGCTTCACAACCTGCATGTCCTGCACCTACAACTATTACATCATATTTATTATTAAGATAATTCATATTCCATATTCCTAATCGGCTATACCAGATATTATAGTACAAATAAAACAAATTAAGACTAAAAATTAAAATAGATTAACCTACTATCTACACCATATGGATGATATTAATTTAATTTAGTAAAGATTAATATTATTTATAACGAGATAAGAATATACACATAGAATATACACATCTTATTGGAGCTCATTGATGTCAGAACAGATTTTACTACAGCCGATAGTTGCGGCAAATACAGATAAAGCAAAAGAATCACTAGAAAAAGCCCGAATAGCACATGAAAGATATCTTATTCGCCAACAAAACAGCGATTTAGAAGAAGCTATCGAATTTTATATTGATGCTGTTAAATACGATCCTTCAATGCCTGAAGCTTATTACAGACTTGCAACTTTAATGTGGGAACAAGGTCAAATTAGCCTTGATACCGCTATTGAACAATGTAAAACAGCAGTTTCTCTTGCTCCTCAAAACATCAATGCGCATTTATATACCGGATTTTTCATGAAATTAGCACAAGATTTTAAATCTGCTGAACAAGAATTCAAATCAGCCATTAAAATGGGAAAATTAAAATCCGGCAGACCTAGACTTATATTATCTCAATCCATTTTGCAAAAAATAAATTCTCAAAATGGCGGCGTAAAAGATTATATTAGCTTTGTTTATTATTTCTTGTCAGGAAGTCTCATGCTTGCTTGGGATAGACCTTCCATGAAAATGTTTTACAAAAACATGTCTGATGATTTCTCTGTATTCACATACAATACAGTTGGAAAATTCTTAGAAAAATTTAAACTCTACCCATCTGCAGAAAATTTATACCGCCAAGCAATTACAGCAACAAATCATGGGGAAATTTTCTACAATAAAATGGGAGATTTAGCCTTAAAAAATAAAGAAATGGATTTGACTGTTGATTGCTACAGAAAAGTTTTAGAAGCAAACCCATTAAATAGAGAGGTTCTAGTAAAATTAGCTACAGTTTTACAAACTTATTTCCCAGAAAATACAGATGAAACAATTGACTGCTATGAAAAATTATTAGAATTTGATATAGATACCCCTCAAATTTACTATGAATTAGGTCATCTATATCTAAAAAAAGAAGATAAAATAAATTCAATCAGTGCATTCAAACTAGCTCTTGAAAAAGATCCAGAAAACCCATTTTATAACAATTCTCTTGCATATGCTTATTCAAAAGCTGAATTATACGATGATGCTATTGAACACTATCAAAAAGCAATTGCAATTAATCCTGATAACGAATGGACTTCAATAGTTTGTGAAGCTCTGGGATCTATTTATGCAGAAGCAAAAGGAAATATTGATGCAGCAGTATCGACATATCAAGCAGGCATAATCCTTGATCCTAATAATTATAATTTATTAATATCACTAGGAGATGTGCATATGGCTGCTTATGATCTTGATAATGCAATCCGAGCATATTGCGATGCAATTACATTAAATCCTGATGATTACCGAGCTTATTCAAAAGCAGGAATTGCGCTTTGGGAAAAAGATTATCTAGAAGAAGCACTAGTTGCTTTCCACAAGGCAATTGATTTAAACCCTAATAATGAATATGCACAAAACAATTTAGGAATTCTTTACCTAGATGGACTTGGTGATGCAGAAGAAGCACTTGAATACTTTGAAACAGCAATTGAATTAAATCCAAGTTATACTCTTGCATACTTTAATGCAGCAAGAGCATCACAAGCAATGGGATTTATAAATGATGCTGCTAACTATTATCAAATGTCAATTGACTTAAATAAAATTACACAAGACTTAGACGAAGAAGATATTAGAACAAGACTTCATAAACTTTTTGATATTTAAGATTGACAAAATAGAAAATATCGGAAATAATAAACATAAAAGGAGGCTGGAATCATGAATTTCAAAGCGTTAAGGGTTGCCCCCCCCCCGAAAAGGTCGCTTGGTATAAGGGGTTAAAGGGTTTTACATTAGCAGAAGTTTTAATCACTCTTGGAATTATCGGAGTTGTTGCTGCATTGACAATGCCAGCATTAATTCAAAATACAAAAAAATCGGAAGCTAGTGCTCGAATTAAAAAATTTTATAGTGCAATGTCTCAAGCAATTCTTCTTTCTGAAAATGATAACGGATCAGCTAAAGAATGGTCAAAAGTCGACAATATAGATAAAGACCCAGATACAGGATTATATGATGATGCAGATGCACAGAATACTGAAATTTATTTCAATAATTATCTAAAAAAATATTTTAAATATGTCGGGACAACTAAAGATAAAGATACGAATTTATTTAAAGTTTTATTAAATGATGGAAGTTCTTTTCTTATGAGAAATGGCTCATGTATAGATTTCATATTTGATTACAATGGAGATAAAATACCAAATGTGGCAGGTCGAGATAGATATAGATTTCTTATCTGCCCAGAGGGAAATAATAGTTTCGCAAATTCGAAACAATCATTCCAAACATATGCAAAAAAACAATCAACAACAAGAAATGCTAGAAAATTAGACTGCGAATCAAATCCTGCATACTGCGCAGGGCTTTTAGAATTCGATAACTGGCAATTCAAATCAGATTACCCTTATAGACTTTAATTAAAACAATGACAATTGTTCTTGTTTAGCAAAATGTTTTTCTAGATATGACGGTCTATGATACTTACATAGGCCGTATTTATCTATCAAAGCCATATGTTCCTTAGTTAAATATCCAGCATTGTCTTTCCATTTGTACTGTGGAAATTCTTCATCAAGCTTTAACATGTATCTATCGCGACTAACTTTAGCTAATATACTTGCAGCGGCAATTGAAGCAGATGTTGCATCACCTTTTATCACATATTTTTGAGAATAATCAAAATTAAAAATTCTTTTATTACCATCAACTAATATCATTATTTCGTTCTTAGCTAAAGTTTCTCTATCTTCTTTTATCGGATAAAGTTGATTTATTACATCAGTACATGCCATACGCATTGCCTTTAATGAAGCATTTAATATATTTATACGCTCTATCTCATCAACTTCAATACAAATAGTAGAATTAACAGTTTTTTCTTTAATAATATCAAATAGAGCCTCTCGCTTTTTAGCAGATAATTTCTTGCTGTCATTTAACTCTGCTAATTCTTCCATAAGTTCGTCAGAACGGTTATTAAAACATACCGCACTTGCAAATACTCCACCGGCACCACAGCCTCTGCCAGCTTCATCTGTACCTATCACAATACGTTTTTGTTCTATATCGAATGAAAAAAGCTTTACAATCCTTGAATCAGTTGTCAAATTTGTTTTAATATCTGTTGTCATAACTATCCTTCAAAATCATCAAGAATAAACTTACCAATCTTACCCTCTCTAAAATCTCTCAAAAGATACACTGCAGTTCTTTCAATATCAGGATTTCCGCCTGATATAATCCAATTTCTTGATTTTGCAATATCATCAAGTGTAAGATTATCAACTTTATAAAATTCTTTTACAATATCTGAATATTTCTCTGCTAACAATGCTAATAATTCTTTAGCGACAATTTCATTTGAATAAGCGTTTTCAGATACTGCATTTACAAACGCCAACTTTTTAGCCCTAATCTGATCTTCCTGCTTCATTGGAATAATACCTGGAGTATCCAATAAATCTAACTGCGGATTAATACGCACCCACTGTTGCTGCCTTGTAACCCCTGCTTTTGCTCCAATTTTTGTCTTTGATGATTTGGTTAATTTATTTATAATGCTTGATTTCCCTACATTTGGCATGCCTACAACCATGACTCTTGCAGGTCTTCTTAGCAAACCTTTTTTCATTAATGCTTGAATTCTAGGTTCTGATAATTCTACAGCTTTTTTCACAATAAAATTCAAATCCTTAGAACTTTTTGCATCAGATTTCAAAACAGGATAACCTGTTTTATTCTCTAAATCATTAATAAACTTTTTAAGCTCATCAGGATTAGTTAAATCTGATTTATTGAGCAAAATTAAACGAGGCTTTTCACCTAAAAGCCTCGTAATATTATCATAACTGCTTGAATAAGGCAGTCTCGCATCAATAACTTCTATTACGGCATCAACTAGGGAGAGCTGTTCTTTTAGTTTTTTTTCAGCTTTCGCAATATGCCCAGGATACCAATGTATGTGAAGCTTATCTTTTTTCAATTTTTTCCTTGATACGAGTTGCTTTACCAGAACGTTCTCTTAAGTAGTATAGTTTAGAACGTCTTACATCACCTTTTCTAAGAACTGTAATTTTGTCAATTCTTGGAGAGTTTAGTAAGAATACACGTTCTACACCAACACCTTGGAATACTTTTCTTACGGTAATAGTTTTGTTTACACCAGAACCGTGAGTTTTAATAACTGTTCCTTCGAAAGCCTGAATTCTTTCTTTGTTACCTTCAACAATTCTAACGAAAACTTTTACAGTATCGCCAGGATTTGTTTCAGGAAGATTTTCTTTTAAATAAGATTTTTCCAATTCATCAATAATAGGGTTCATTTCAATTTCCTTTATATGCTTATATTTCGTACTTACTAAATAAATTCCTTTAATCGATGCTCCACAAATACATCGACGCACGTAAAAGTATCGTAAAACAAAGGTATAAAAATTTCAAGCAGTTTTTAAAATTTTGTAATATAATAACATTATGGGAAGTGATTATAAAAAATTATTAAATAAAAATAAAAAGAAAAAGTTTGCAGATCCTAAAAACATGGGCGTTAATATAGATAAAAACGAATATTATGAAATAATTTTATCTAATTCTGCACATCCTGAAAATATAAAATAATCAAAAGACACCTTTTCTTTTTACATAAAAAGAAAAAAATTTAACCTGTAAAACTTCCTAAAACAAATGACTTGACAATCAAGCTTTTTCGAAGTAAATTATTTGTACGCGCTGAAAAGCAATTGACAATTAAATATGGGCATGTGGTGGAATGGTAGACACGCTAGTCTTAGGAACTAGTGCTAACGCGTGGGAGTTCGAGTCTCTTCATGCCCAGTTAAAAAGGCACTTTAATAGTGCCTTTTTATTTTGATTAAGGCTATAAAATGATTTACCCCATAAATAATTATTCATTTAACAATTCAAATTACAAAAATAATCCTAATTTTACAGGCTTCAGCAATCCTTTAAAAAAACTGTCACCATATAATTTTTATATGGAAAAAGTATTTGATAGATATACACATATATCTAAAAATCGCTGGATGCCTATCGATGAAACAATAAAACCTAAGCTTAAAATATTCACTATTTCAAATGGAGAATACAAAACCGAAGCTTGGGAGATAAAACCTAATAATAAATTAAATAAATATATTATATTTTTTCATGGATTAGGACAAAACATATCTTCAAACCAAGAAATATACAAAAAAATTCTAAAAAAAGGATACTCAATTTTAGCTCCTGAATACGGTTCATTTGGATCTAACACTGATAAAATGACTGAAAAAGTCATAAAAAAACAAACAGAAATGACTATTGAATATTTGAATAAAAAAGGGATTCCAAATGAAAAAATAGGAGTTATTGGTTTTAGCATGGGCAGTTTTCCTGCTATAGAAATGGCTTCTAAAAATAAAGACCTTAAATTTTTAGTATTAATTTCACCTTTTAATTCTTTAAGAAATGAAACAGACTTATTGACCAAAGGCGCTACAATAAGATTACCCAAAATATTAAAATATGGTATTAATAAATTCCCTTTTTTATTAAATCATGTTGATAATATATTCAAAAATAATAAAAAAATAAAAAAAATTGAAGCACCGGTTTACTTGATACAATCAGCAAATGACAAAATAATCTCAACTAAATCAACTGAAGAAATTGCAAATAATGTTATGCATCTAAAACAATTTATACTATTAGAAAAAGGCGGTCATGTTATTGAAGAAAATAAACTGAACGCCTTTGACCAATTAATAGATATTTAAGAATATTATTTAAAACGTTTTCCTACACAAGAATATTCAAATCCTCGTTGGATTAATCGTTCTCCATCATATTGATTTCTTCCATCAAAAATTATTGGAGATTTCATTAATTCTTTTACTTTATCAAAATCAGGACGTCTAAATTCATTCCATTCAGTTAAAAGTAAAAGACAATCAGCTCCATCTAAAGCATCATAAGAATTTTTAGCATAAGTAATTCTATCTCCCCAAATATTTTTAGCTTGTTCAAAACCTTTTGGGTCAAATGCTCTAACTTTAGCTCCAAATTCAAGTAAGAAGTTGATAATAGTAATAGCTGGAGACATTCTCATATCATTAGTTTTAGGTTTGAATGTCAAGCCCCAAACTGCAAATGTTTTTCCAGCAAGATTCATTCCAAAACGTGCCAATATTTTATTTATAAAAATAACTCTTTGTTCTTTATTCACCTCATCAGCAGCTTCAATTAAACGATATCCGCAATTATTATCTTTTGCAGTTTTCAACAATGCTTTTACATCTTTTGGGAAACAACTACCGCCATAGCCTAAACCTGGGAATAAGAATTGAGATCCGATACGTTTATCAGAACACATTCCAATTCTCACCATTTCAGCATCAGCACCAACTGCTTCACAAATATTTGCTATTTCATTAGCATAAGAAATCTTTACTGCAAGAAATGAATTTGCTGCGTACTTTGTCATTTCAGCAGATTTTACGTCCATAATTACAAATCTGCTTGCTGTTCTGAAAAACGGTGCATAAACTTCTTGCATAATTGCTGTTGCCTTTGGAGAATTAGAACCAATTACAACTCTATCTGGTTTTAAAAAGTCATCTACAGCAGCTCCTTGTTTTAAAAACTCTGGATTTGATACAACATCAAATTCTCCATTATAATGTTTTTTGATAATTTCAGTAACTCTATCTGCAGTACCTACAGGAACAGTCGATTTATCAACAATAACCTTATAACCGTTCATTGCTTGACCAATACTTTCAGCAACTTGCTCCACATAATGCAAATCAGCTGAACCATCCTCACTTTGCGGTGTTCCAACAGCAATAAAACATACTAAAGATTTTTTTACAGAATCATCTAAATCAGAAGAAAATTTTAATCTTCCTTCCATTACATTAGCTTTTATTAATTCTTCTAAACCAGGTTCATATATCGGAACAATACCATTTTCCAATTTTTTTAATTTTTCTAAATCATTATCTACACAGATTACATCATTTCCCATATCAGCAAGACATGTACCTGCTACTAATCCGACATAACCTGTACCTATAACGCAAATCTTCATCTCTACTCCTTTTAATTCCTTGTTAATAATCAGAATAACACAAAAATTTTTTTTATGAGATAATATAATATATAATTTTAAAAGAAGAGGGATATGCATGGATTACAAATTAAAAAATACTGCATCAAAAGATGCTTTTAATTATAAATACTTATTAGGGAAAATTTTTCCATATATAAAACCAGTATTAGGACGTGCAATAATAAATCTTATTATTGCTATTCCATTAGGTCTATTAGACGGGATTGTAGCTCTTTCATTAAAACCTTATTTAGATTTTGTAGTCAATGGAAATCCAGAACATACTTGGTCATATTTTGGAGTTACAGTTCATTCTCAAGCATTTTTAGCTGCGATAATTCCTTTTGGTATAGTTGCATTCGCATTATTCCAAGGAATTTTAAAATATTTAAGTAATTATTTAACAGATTGGACTGGCCAAAAAATCTCGATGTCATTAAAAAAAGATTTATTCAGGAAATTGACCTCTATGGATCCTCAATTTTTTGACGTTAATTCTTCAGGAATTGTACTCACAAGATTCTTATCAGATCCTGATACAGCATCAAGAAATATTATTGATATGTTAAAATCATTCATCGCGACATTTTTTGGACTTATAGGACTTGTAGGAGTTTTACTATACAACTCTTGGAAACTAGCTATTATAGGGGTTACAATAATGGCTATAGCTATTACTCCAGTAACTCTTATCAGAAAAAGAATCAAAAAAGTATCTAATGCAACAATGGTTGTAGGCGGGAACATGGCAACTAATTTCAACGAAACATTTGCCGGTAACAAAATTATGACAGCATATAACCTTCAAAAAGATCAAAACACAAAATTTGATAATCAGATACAAGAACAATTCCATCTTGCAATGTCTTTAACCAAAAGAGTTGGCTGGATGTCTCCTATTATGTATTTTGTATGTTCAATTGGGATTGCTCTTGTAATGGCTTATGGAAACCATTTAATCCTTTCAGGACAAATGACTGCAGGTAGCTTTGCGTCATTTGTAACATCATTGCTACTTTTATACAAACCAACTAAAACCCTTGGAAATACATTAACAAACTTACAAAATGTATTTGTTGCAATGAGTAGAGTATTTGAACTATTTGACTTGCAACCTCAAATAAAATCGCCTAAAAATGCTATGCAATTAAAAGGATTAGAGAAATCAATTGATTTCAAAAATGTATGTTTTGAATATGAAGAAAACACCCCTGTATTGAAAAACTTCTCTCTTCATATCAATAAAGGAGAGACTATGGCTCTTGTCGGTAATTCTGGTGGCGGGAAAAGTACTGTAGTTAGCCTCTTACCAAGATTCTATGATGTAAAATCAGGTTCCGTTGAATTTGATGGAATTGATATAAGAAATTTTGATTTAGACTCATTAAGAAATAATATTTCATTTGTATTCCAAGATAACTTCCTATTTTCAGGAACAATAAAAGAAAACATATTAATGGGAAATGAAAATGCTACAGATGAAGAAATTCAAAAAGTTATAGAAATGGCACATTTAGATGAATTCATCCATACATTAGAAAACGGTTTAGATACATTTGTAGGAGAAAGAGGGACTTCTTTATCTGGCGGACAAAGACAACGTGTAGCAATTGCAAGAGCAATGTTAAAAGATGCACCTATTGTTATCCTAGATGAAGCAACATCTGCACTTGACAATGAATCTGAAGCAATCGTTCAAAAAGCTTTAGACAACTTAATTCAAAACAAAACAGTATTTGTAATTGCACACAGATTATCAACTATTAAAAATGCTGATAGGATTGCGGTTATAAATGACGGAGAATTAGCAGAACTTGGCACTCATGACGAGTTGATTCATATTGAAAACGGGAAATATAGATATCTTTATGAAATGCAGTTTAAATCACAAGAAGATGCAGAGGTTCTGTCATGAATAAAATTATCACAAAATGGATAGAACCATATGTTTTACTAGAAACTCTAAAAAAGAATTGTAATCTTACCAAAGATTATACATTTGACGGCTTTTCAAAAAATGAAATAAAAAAAGAATTTTTAAAACACTTAAAAAAAGAAAATTCTTTTGGGCTGTATATGAAAAATGTAAATAAGTTTTATTTATTCAATGGAAATATCGATATTGACAAGATTTTCGAATTAACATCTTCTGATTATGAAAATACTGAAGATCTTGATAAACCTTTTGAAATGGTAGATATGGGAAAAGCCGAAGCAAGTATTATAAAACTTTAATTGTCATTATAACCAAGCTTTACAGCTTTTTTATAGGCAATTTCTGCCTCATCATTTCTCCCTAAATTTTCAAGGATTACAGATTTCCAATAATAATTCCACTTATCGCAATCACCGAGCAAAATTGATTTATTCATATAAATTAGAGCTTTTTGATAATCTTCAATAGCTAAATAACTACGAGAAAGCCAAAAACAAACAATACCTTTTTCTTTTTCAGTCATTATTTGCAGGCAAATATCAATTGCTTCATTATAACGAGCCAGCATAAAAAGACAATACATCTTATCTTGCAAATATAAATCATTTTTTTCTCTTAATAACAGCTTATTCAAATACAAAATAGCTTTTTCATAATCTTTATTTGATATAAAAATTTGTGCTCTTTTATATTCATGTTTATCACCAGTTGAGAATTCTTTTTCTATTTTGTCCAAAATATTTAAGCAGTCATCATATCTTTTCAACTCAAATAGTATATCAAATTTTCTATAGTACATATCAGTATTATGCTTATTATTTAATAAATCTAAATTAACATATTCCAAAGCTTTTTTATAATCATTAATTTTTTCATACAAATCGCTTAACTCTCCATATACATATGTATATTCAGGATTGTTTTTTATAACCGCCTCTAAAATATTAATAGCTTTTTTATAACGATAACACATAGTAAATATCGTTGCTTTACGAATAAAATAAGCAGGTTTAGGATTAATTTTTATAGCTTTATTTATATTTTTAAGAGCTTTTTCTAAATTATTAGACATCGACATATCTGAAATACAAGCATACTTTTCATCCTTTTGCAAAAATAAAATTACAAAATATCTGAACAAATTTGTACCATCTATACTTTTAAAAAATATAGAAATTTCTGAAACTAATATCAAACCAAACAATAAAATCAGGTTATCAAAAGTATTATGCTTCATTTTCAAAGCAGAAATTGAATACTTCAAAATATTTTTATAATCATGCTCTAAAAAACAAGCCAAAGCTTTAAAAGTTTCACAAGAAGAATCTTGTTTATTAATTTGCTTTAATTTATTTGAATACTTTTTAGCAATATCAGATTCTCCTTTCAGATTATATAAACAAACAGCTGCATAATATGCAAAATAATAATCTTCCGGGCATTTTTCAAGCAGAATTAAAAGATATTTTTCCGCTTTAGAAATATTTTCTTCGTTTATATATATAATTGTAAGAATATAGTCAGTATAATAATAATCTTCATCTAAATATTTTGCCTTTAAAGCATACTTTAAAGCTTTAGAATTCTGACCTTTATAATAATAAGCATTAGCAAGAAAAGCGTAATTTTGTGGCGTTTTTTGACCTTCCTCAATACGCTTATTTAACAGTTTGACTATTTTATTTGCACTGAATGAATTTATTATATATTCCGCATCATCATAAAATGTATAAATATTATCAAACATTACTAACCTCAAGCAATATATCGGCTGTAAAAAAAATTACTTGAATTATTTTTACAATCTTTTACATTAGGCAATTTTTTGCAACAAAAAAACTTTATATAAATATCAGGGGAATATAAGGGGAAATAATTTGTTTAATTATAATTTTTTCAACTATAACTATAATTATAGCTATTTTCCATTTATGAATTTTTTCATGCCAGTAAATTGCATGACAATATTCCCATTTCAAAGTTTTCAACTAAACAGCCAAAACTCTATTTGGCAAACTCAAAAGGAACAAGAAGTTCCTAAACTTATCGATTCTCTCGTAATTAGAAGTGTAAAAAATGATAGTAGTGTAGAAACATTAAATAAAGAAGAGACCTCAAAAAAAACATCCCGCACAACAATTAACGGGATAGAATACAATGCACAAAAAGGGCAAGCTCTTGCAGATAGAATTATTGCAGGCTTGCCTGAATACAGAAATTATCCGTTATGTGCAAAATATGTTAAAGAAGCAATAAGAGATGTAGGGCTTGGTCCATACATAAATGGCAATGGTGAATATTGCAAATATATTCTTAGAACCAATCCTAATTTTAAAGAAACAAAAATAAAAGGAGATAATTTAAAAAATCTTCCAGCTGGCTGCATTATTGTCTATGACAAATATGACTCAGGATATGGTAAAGATGGTCATGTTGAAATTACATTAGGAGATGGCAGAGCTTGTAGTGACGTAATAACTGAAAAAATAGAAGAATCAGACAATGCATATGTATTTATTCCTGTTTAATTTTCTTAATAAATAGTCAATTTTTGAATAAAAAAAAACTTTATATATACAAGAGGAAAATTAAGGGGACATATTGTGAGTTTAGTAAACTTCAATACAAATATACAATATAATTTTCAATTGCCGAAAATAAATCCTTCGACAACAAATTTTAATTTTACACCAACCAAGAATTATTCAACATACACATCTGGAAATAATTTATTCTCACTTTATAATAACAACTTTGCTAACTTGAAAAAAGTACTTGATTCAAATAATACCTACACAACAACAAATTCAATAAAAGCATTAAGTACCAATAAAGCATCAGCAACTCTTGAAGATGTAGGATATGACAAAACTAAGGGTGATAGATTAGCAAATATCGCATCTAAAAATACCGTAGGATTTACTAAGCAATGTGCAACATATGTAAAAAATGCAATACAAAAAAGTGGACTTGGAGCATATGAATATGGTGATGCATACGAATGTGCAAATATCCTTAAACGAAACAAAAATTTTAAAGAAATCTCGACAAACGGACTAGACCTATCAACTTTACCCGCAGGCTGCGTATTAGTTTATGATAAAGGAGTTGCCGGCTACAGTTCAAAATATGGGCATACTGAAATTACGCTTGGAAATGGTCAAGCAGTAAGTGACGGCGTTACTAATAACATAAGACAAGGTGCAAGAGTATTTGTTCCTGTATCACAAAGCTATGTTGCTTAATAATTCATCAACAGATATTGTTAAATTATTAAAGTCTCCATTATTATTTATCACATAATCACTTAATTTAACTTTGTCATCTTGTGGCATTTGGGAATTTATACGTGATTTTGCATGTTCTATAGTATAGTTATTGCGTTTTAATAATCTTTCTAAGCGAAGTTTGTCATCAGTATAGACAAAAATAATTTTGTCAAACAACGATTGCATATTTGCTTCAAAAAGCAAAGGAATTCCTACAAATAGTAAATCATCAGATTTATTTGCTTCAAAAAATATCTTTATTTCTTCTGCGATTTGAGGATGCATTATTGATGCAATTTTTAATCTTGCTTCTTCATCAGAAAAAATTAATTGTGCGACTTTAAAGCGAGAAAATTCTCCATTTTCAAAAACATCATAATTTTTGAAACCATCATATAGCTCTTTATTATTGACAGTTAATAGTTTTTTGGAAACTTCATCAGTATCCAAAACCTTATATCCTTTTTCCTCTAATATTTTTTGGACAGTAGATTTACCTGATGCAATATTTCCACAAATAGCTATTCTTTTCACTGTTTTGAAATCCTATTTAAAAAGTTTTTTAACTCTCTAATCTGTATTGGTTTAATCGGTTTGAATTCTCCACGTTTTAATCCATCAAGAGTTAATGTAGCATGTTGAATTCGTTTTAAAGTTTTGACCTCATATCCAACAGCTTTAAACATTTTTCTGATTTGCCTATTCATGCCTTGGTAAAGAGTAATTCTCATTTCAGTATGACTGCTATCCATTTCCAAAACTTCAATATCAGCATAAGCAATCTTACCAGGCTCTAATTCAATACCATTAGCTAACTGTTCTAATTCATGTCTGTGAATTGAAGAATTTATTGTAACTAAATAAACTTTAGGAACTTTAACTGATGGATGAGTCAAAGCATTAATTAAATCACCATCATTTGTCAAAATTAAAAGTCCGGTAGAATCTTTATCTAAACGTCCAACAGGTTTTAAACTGTACAAATTTTCAGGTAACAAATCATAGATAGTTTTTCTACCCTGATCATCTTCTCTTGTAGTTATATAACCTGCAGGTTTGAAAAATCTATAATACTGATGTTTTGCAGGTGCAATAAGTTTTTTATTAACAAAAACTTTATCTTTAGGCTGCACTAGAAAGCCAAGTTCTGTAACGACTTTACCGTTTACACTTACAGAACCTTTTTCAATTAAATCATCAGCTTTTCGACGAGAACAAAGCCCAGATGAAGCAATATATTTATTTAATCGAACTCCGGACATTTTTTATTCCTTTTTACTACCTAGCAAGTCACAAGAGACTTTTCATCATCTTTAACCGCTTTTTCAAAACATTCAACAAGCTCTGCAGGCATTCTTCTGTACAATTTACCAGCATTACTTATCGCAACAACATCGAATACAGCTTCAATAAATACTTTATCAGTTTCTTTAGACTTAATTACCTGCTTGAATGTAACTGACAAGCTATTGAATTTTTCAATCCAAGTTTCAATAATAATAGCATCATCTAACTTTGCAGATGCTTTATATTTGACATTCATATTTGTAACAGGTAAAAGAATATCCATCTTTTTCATAGAAACAAGATCAAGACCTAATGTATTACACAAGTCTACACGGCCTTTTTCTAACCATCTTAAATATGCACCGTGCCAAACAACACCATATGCATCTGTATCTGAATAATAAACTTTAGTTTCAAAAATATTTTTCATACAACAACTATAACACAAAAGGAGAAAAAAATGAAATACGTATGTAACGTTTGCCAATGGATATATGACGAAGAAAATGAAGAAAAGAAATTTGACGAACTTCCTGAAGATTGGGTATGCCCTATTTGCGGAGCAGGAAAAGAAATGTTTAGTGAAATAGAAAAATAATAATTAATAAATATTAAAATATAGCAATTTTTTTTATTTACATGTTTTACTAATAACGTGACAGGAATTAGTAGTGTAAGAACAGATTACAATAATCAAAACAATTATTATTTACACAAAAATAATAATTTCTATACCCCTGCAAGTTTTCAAGAACCGCAGCCCCAATATAATCCAGAAAAAACGGTTTTAACTGCAGGTCTTTTACAAGCATTTGCATTATTCTTACATAAAGCATCAGAATGGTGCGGAAATAAATTAATGCAGGG
>CAUDIU010000029.1 GCA_958449715.1 uncultured Clostridium sp.
ATGTGAAACATATTCTGATTTTTCAATACTGATTGTACCAACTAGCACAGGACGACCAATTTTATGCATTTTAATAATATCTTCTACTACTGCATTAAACTTAGCACGTTCTGTTTTATAAATTACATCAGGATAGTTAATTCTGATATCAGGTTTGTTTGTAGGGATTGTTGTAACTTCAAGATTATAGATTTTACCGAATTCTGCTTCTTCTGTCATTGCAGTACCAGTCATACCTGATAATTTCGGATATAATCTGAAAAGATTTTGGAATGTAATACTTGCAAGAGTTTGAGTTTCATCTTGAATTTTTACACCTTCTTTTGCTTCAATCGCTTGGTGCAAACCGTCAGACCAACGTCTGCCTTCCATCAGACGACCTGTAAATTCGTCTACAATTACAACTTCATCATTTTTTACAACATAATCTGTATCTTTTACAAACAACTCTTTAGCTTTCAATGCTTGTAATAAGTGATGAGCATACTGAGTATTAATATCAAATAAATCTTTTACTCCAATAATTTCTTGAGCTCTATCAATACCGTCTTCTGTCAAAATAATATTTTTATTTTTCTCATCAACTTCGTAATCTTTAATTTTTTCTAATTGAGGAGCTACTTTTGCCATCAATTGATAAGTTTCAGCTGATTTTTCAAGACGCCCGCTTATGATTAAAGGAGTTCTAGCCTCATCAATTAAGATACTGTCAACTTCATCTATAATTGCATAATTATAAGGTCTTTGTACTAACATATCAAGACTTGATGCCATATTATCACGCAAATAATCGAACCCAAATTCATTATTTGTTCCATAAGTAATATCGCAATCATAAGCAGCTTTTTTAGCTGCGAAATCTTCTGCAGTACGTCCACCTGACAAGATAACTCCAACAGATAAACCTAAAAATTTATAAATCTTACCCATCCATTCGCTATCACGTTTAGCCAAGTAATCATTTACTGTGATTACGTGAACACCTTTACCGGTTAAAGCATTCAAATATGCAGGTAATGTCGCAACGAGAGTTTTACCTTCACCGGTTCTCATTTCGGCAATATGTCCGTTATGTAAGAAATACCCACCTATCAATTGAACATCAAAGTGGCGCATATTTAATACACGTTTACCGGCTTCTCTAACTGTTGCAAATGCTTCAGGTAAAATTTTATCCAAAGCTTCTTTTTCTAATTTTCTGTCAGTTTTAAAATCTTGAGATGTTGGACGTTTAGCTAAAATTTCCTTGAATTCATCAGTCTTAGCTCTCAACTCTTCATCTGACAATTTTTCAAATTGAGGTTCCAAAGCGTTAATATGGTCAATAATTCCCATAATACTTTTAACTTTTTTTTCGTTAGGATCACCCAACATCTTTAATAAAAAACTTAACATTATAAAAAATTCCTCTCCGTTCTGGTATTCTTATTATAATACTAGCATGGACAAGGAAAATTTGTGAAATCTTAAGGAAAAATTTATTATTATGAACTAAATAACGTAAATACTTTTTCTACATTTTTACTAATTAAGTTTTTAACTGTATCATATTCTGTAGTTAGGGCAGATAATTCAGTATCAATATTTTTAAGTTCTAAGTCTAAAGATTCTTCTTTATAACTTAATTGGCTTTTCTTAACATTATATTCTGCTTCAGCTTGTGCAATTGCATCTTCATCAGTCACCTCTGCAACGTGACCATTCAATGTGTAATGACCTTGATAAAAATAACCATCATTATTTAATGAAGAAATAAACAATTGACCATTCTTTAACGCATGATTTAAATAATCAGGATCTGTAACTTGTTGTTGTTTTGTTTGGTCTGTAGAAGCACCATTCATACACAACTGGTTATATAACATATTATAAAAATCAGCATTTAATGCATCTTGTTCAGACATAGCATTATCATTTTTTATTATAAAATAATAATTAATATCATCTGTTACATATGAACTTCCGGCTACATCGTCATCAACATATAAGCCTAAGTCATAACCTTCCATTGCAATTGCAAAATTTGTTAAATATGATTTTAACATATTTGAAATGCTTACAGAAGAAACACCATTAGTGCCTTGGACAATACCATTTATTTTTTGAGCTTCAGATGCTGCATTATTTACTGACTGAGAAATAATAATACCATTAGATGTTTTTGGATCACTAGGATTCAATAATTGTTCTCCAAATTCAAAAGCACTATTTAATGCATCATATGATTCTTGATCAACACTCAAACCATATACAGTATCAATTTCGCTCATTCCTAAAGTATTACCCATCTCTGTTAATACTTGTTCAATAGCAATTTTAGACAACTCTTCAGCAGACATTATACCTGTCATAACATATTGACCATCTATAATATCACCAAGAGTAAGTTTTTTTAATTCTTCTTCGGTTACAACAGCACCATTATTTGTAATAATTACATCACCCTTATTTGCATCTTTGTCTGGAGATGTTGTATAACAAACATCAATACCTGCATCTGCAAATAGATCTGCTAAATTTAATCCATAAATTGCATCGCCTTTGTTATGGATAATAGATCCATCATCTGCTTTAATATCTTCAGGGTATGTAGCATCTTGCATATAATTAATAAATGTATTAGTAGCCATCGCATTGGTAAGAGTTTTATCAATAATATCTCCACCAACACCTGAATTTGTATATCCTTGTTCTCCTAATGAATATATCGCATCAATTGTAGAAGAATCAATTTGATTTTGAACACCTAATTGATATAAAAATGCGTTACGAGATCCATCATTAGTAGATGTAGTAGAACCCATAAATCTAGAGACTTTTGGATCACCAGTTTTTGCATCAATTACACCTGCTGCAACTGCTGCATTAAACATACTTGTAGATAATACAAGTCTGCCTTGAGAATCAGTAAGCAAATATGGATCATACTCATTAAGAGCAGAAGGTTTCATTAAAACATCATATGACAAATCGTAAACATCATCATCTACTGTATCCCATACCAATTTTGTTGCAGATAATGAATCTTCATACTCTTGAGCTGCTTTTTGTTGTTCACGAGTAATGGAAAGCTTTTCTTGTGCAATTTGCATAGATTGAAGCTCGCAATTATTTTTTCTTGCGGTTATTGCTAAAAATCTCGCTTGTGAAGCTGCCAATCCCATTTTAGTAACGCTTTCCTTTCGATTTATCTTAGTAACAACATGTCTGTTATTCGGATTGACGGCATTTTTATACTTAAACTTTAAAATATATGAGCAAAATGTAACAAAATTTTAACATTATTTTAAATCTATTAATAAGTCATACATTTTATCAATTTTATCTTTTACTTCTGTAAACTGATCTTTCAAATCAATAAAACTATGAATCGTTACAAATTTTTCTTCAATTTCTTCAACAATTTCTCTATGTTTTTTCTCTAACTGTTCTGGAGTTACAAATATTTTTTGCTGCACAAAAAACATTAAAACAACAATAATTATCGGAGAATATTCAATTATTTTATCCATAATATCCTTTCCTTAAAGAGTTATAGGCCAATAAAAATCAACAAGGTAAGAAGCTGCATCCATTGGGTGTGATAAAAACTTCAGTTCTTTAGACTGTTTAATCTGCTGATATGTCGGAATGTCTATCTTTGAAGTACCTTCTTTGTATTTTAAATTGTAAATATTATAAAGAAGCTTTTCGCATTTTTTATCAACAAAAAGGCAAACTTCACCATCTGCAGAACGCACTTTTGAATTAAACGCCATAATCCGGTTTTTTATCGGCGGATTGAAAGCTTTAATCTGAATTTCTACGTCGTAACCGTACTGCAAAAGTTTTTTCTTTATAATTACGTAATTTGTATATTCACTTGTACAACTTCTGTTATCCCCTGAAGCATCACCGTTTACAATAACCTTCCCCTTGTGATTAGGATAACGTCTGTAAAACTCATCACAAGCTTTTGAAGTTGTTGTATTTTCCATCGCAATTTCATCAAAATAAAAAACTTTATCATCAGTCTTGTGAGCAAACACCCAACACATCGGATCAACGTTAAAATCGCAGGAAATATGCAAATCCATATCAGGCTGATATGAAATTTCTTTGATATTTGCATCAGTAAAATCTTTTATTACAAGCCCGTTATTGTATTCTCCATTTTGAGCAAGTACAAAAATATTATAATACTGCTCGTCATACAATTTTTTTAATTCGTCACAAAAACCTTCAGGAAGATAAATATTCTGCGTTGTTGGAGCTGTAATCAATCTGTAATTAGGTGCAGGATTTTCAATAAAAGTTTTATACACCCAACCTCTTTGCATTTCAGGGTTTGTATGACCAAAAATTCGATAAGTAAAATTTTTCCAAATCTTTTTCACTCTTTGACGCATACGACCTAAAAGCATCTTAAAAGTATCATAAGGAATATCAGACATCTCCTCAATCTCAACAAAACCAAGGTTTAATGACTTTAATTTATTAGGCTCGTCAAAATGTCTAAAAAGGATTTCAGAACCGTTTTTAAAAGTCAATTTTTGTAAAGACGACGACCATTCATAATCCTTACCTTCTACAAAACCGAAATTTTCCAAATGCTCAAAATATGTCTGCAAAGTAGTATCTCTAACAAGAGTATAAGTTTGAGCTCCAACTAATCCTCGGACACCTGGGAATTTTAAAGCAAGCAATATACCTAAAAGCGAGCCCGCAAAGGTCTTCCCTGAACCGTAACCTCCCTGATAAACAGCGACATCCAATGTATAATCGTGCGGAATTTCCAAAAATTCTCGCTGAGCTTTTAATAATTTATATAACATAATTTTTTATAACCCTAACAATTGCACTATAATAAAACCGCTGTTCTCAGCGGTTTGAAATAATCATACTTCTAAGCTATTCTTAACTATTTACTTGTTATTATCATTAAACTAAATGTTTTTTTATTATCTACAAAAGAACTACCAACACTTATACTAATTTCATTATACTTTTCATAACCAAGATATACTCGAAAACGCATTTCATCCATATTCATTCCTTCACGAAATGGTAAAGGTTTAACTGATAAGATTATATTTTTTACTTTCTCATCAAAATAATCATTTTGAAATACTGATGTTTTAATTCCATTTATTTCTCTATTACGGGTCACTATAAACTCACAGCTCGAGCCCCAACCACGAAGACGAAACATATGACTGGCTTCAAGAGCTTCTTTAAGTAAGGATGCGTAATCTTCAAAGTACCCCCAGTATATTGGGTTTGTTTCTTTGGTTACTTCAATCCCTGCTCCAACAGGAGGAAAGTCCTCACTAAAAACAGGGATTTGAAAGAGTATTAACATTAGTAGTAAAATTATTTTTTTCATTATCATAATTCTCAGCTATTCTTAATTATTTATCTAAATCTATACTTATCCCAAAAATATCTCTATTATATTTAATATGAAACCCATTATATATATCTATATCCTCATAACTATGATACCCTAAATAAACCCTGAATAACATATCTTCTGCATTCATATCTGCATAAAACGGTGATGGTTTGACTGATAATATTACCTCTTTTATTTTTCTGTCATAGTAATCATTTTGAAAGACAGAACCTTTAAGGTCTTTAATTTCACCGTCACGCGTTAAGATAAATTCGTAAGCAGCCCCCCAACCGCGAAGGTGAAATATTTTTGCATCTTCAAAGGCTTCTTTCAACTTACTACTATAATCTTCCAAATAACTCCAGAATATAGGATTAGTTTCCTTTGTCATCTCTATTCCGCGTGGTGGAATATCCTCGCCGAATACAGGGATTTGAAAGAGTATTAACATTAGTAGTAAAATTATTTTTTTCATATCATAATTCCTTATTATAAAGAAGACTCTAATTGATTTTACACTATCACAGCTATAATCAATTTTATATTCATTATAATAAATAAAAATATTAAAATTGTATATAACTCTTTTAGTTATTTTCATAGTGCCGCAAATGCGGCACTATGATTTGTCATCATTTAGTAAAAAATTATTTGCGTTTTCTATTCCATATTGTTCAAGTGCAAATTTAAAACATTCTAACCAGTCAATTTTTTCTTCAACTTCTGGAACTTGTGCAAAAGATTGAACAACTTCAAATAACTCCTTCAATCTCATTTTTCTTTCAAAAGAAGCCCTTCTATCACCATAACGATATATGTAATTAGCATTTCTTACATTATCGTCAATTTCCATAAAGCTTGTTTTGCCTCTGTCATTTACGCCTATCAATTCTTTACCGAGTTTAAAATATGAAATTATTTCTGCAGTTTTTTCAACCATAGGGACAATAATTTTTCTGTTTATTGAATCTAAAATCATATTTAAACGTGCTTCTTGACCGTTCACTGAATAATTCAATTCAGTTGCAGTACGTTCAGCTGATTGAAGATTTCCTGCCATATTTTTAAAAATTCCTGTTGCACTTTCTATAGTAGATTTAAAATAGTTCAAGAAATCCCACCCGACCATTGCTTTATCAAAAGATAAAGGTGTCGGAGCAGTAGGCATTAAAGCAGCATCATATTCAATAATTTTTCCGGGTCTTACATCCTGCTGACCTTTGAAACATCCTTTAGGTGCAAGGTATGGAGGATTCATCATTAAAGTCAGAGCATCAATCTGTTTATTTAAAATAGTTGATGCCAAACTATTCAATATCAAAGCAACTCGCAATGGAGAAATACCACGGCCTGTTTGAGGTGATTCGATTATATTTGCGTGAATAAACGGATTTATCACAAACGGATTTGATTCAAAACGAATAATTTCACATCTTGCAGCAACTACAATTAACCAGTTTTTAAGCAGTGTTCCATCTGAGAGTTCTATATCTCCCCAAAATTCCAAAATTTCTACTTTCTTTCCTTCTACAGCATTCTCATCATTATTTTGAGATTTTCTGCCAGCCACCACTCCTTTCAAAATTTCCAATTTTCTCTCGTCCAAGCAATTATTTGCTTTATCTGAAAATATTTCATCAATTGATGAATATGTTTTATAAATTTTTGCACATTTATCCCAGTTATCACGGTTATATTTATCAAAGACAAAATCTTCAGATTTTATATGTTTAACTTTTGCATTGTCATAAATAACTTTTTCATCTATCACAAAGCCTTTTTTCTCTGGATTAAGAATTTGCTCCTCTATAGTCTGAGCTCTTCTTATAGATTTAATCTTTGTTTCCCAGCCGACAAAAAGAGTACATTCACCTGTCTCAACAATTCCGTCAATAACTTTTTCAATCTCATCTTCAATTTTCATTTGCTCAAAGGTATTTACTAGCATTGCTTTTTGTTTATTTGCAAAACCTTGAGTTTGTGGCGTTGTACCTGATACATCAAACATCGCATCAGGATGAGAATATAAATTTTCACTTATATGAGATTTTAATGTCTGTGCTAATTCGTATATGTCAGGGAGTTCTACTCTATTATCCCAGCCGTTAATTTTTGGGACATCTGAATTATAAATTGCATCTCTTACAAGTTTTATGTCTGTCAATTGAGCACTTCTCTGCCCGTCAAATTTATCATATTTTTCAATAATATTACTAACTAAAAACTTTTCCTCTAAATCAGAAAGTTTTTGTGTCAAATCTTCTGTTTCAATTTTCATTTTTACCCCTTTCTTTAGGTTAAATCATAGATTTTTAAATATTTTCAGCGGTTATAAAACTGACTGAATACTGAATATACTTCTACATCTTGCAGTTTGTTATTTCTTAGGGTTTCATTTTTTAACACTGCTTCTTTTACAAAACCTGAATTTTTCAAAAGCGTTTTTACTCTTGAATTGTCAGGATAAACAAGTGCTTTTATCTTTTTTAATCCATAAGTTTCAAAGCAGTAATTTATAAAAAATCTTGCACAACGTTTTGTATAATCACCCCAAAATCTTTTATCAAAACAAGTCGTCAATTCCGCACTATGCAGTCGTTTCCCATCACCTATCAGATTATCAAGATATACAAATCCGCTAACTAAATCACCCTCTGTAATTACAAAGAAAAACGGAGATGTTCTTTGGATTAAATTAAAAAAATAATCATAGATATTGGAATTATCTATGGCATAATCATCTTCCAAATATCGCAAATATTTTATATATAAAAATAAAGCCTGCTCAAAAAAAGCAGGTTTGTCAAAAGGATTTCTGTACTCAGTCATTAAAATACCGCTTTCTCAAATTTTACATACGCAGATTCTGTCGTAAATGCATCTAATTGACCTTTTAGCATTTTTTCTCTTACGTTATTTTGAATACCAATCAAAGCATCAGCTTGAATACCGTTTACAAAAGTTTCGCATTTTGTATTACGATTAAAATATCTGAACACTGAACATTTTGAAAAGATTTTATCTTGAGGAACATCTTTTATATCAGTATAAGTTTTAGGCACAACTTTTTGTTTTGATTTCTTCAAATCTTCCATAAATTCTTTTTCAATTTTCATTTTAATAAGATCTTCAATAGAAGCATTATTTAACAACCTTTCTTCTGCTTCATTATTTTTCATAAACAATTCTCCTTTATTAAATTTTTTCATCATCAAGATTTGAAATTGTTATAATCTTTGCAGCTTTATATTCATCTTCATTATCTTGAGTAATCGTGAACCCTAAATACTTACACAAACTTTCTAATGCTTTTAATCCTGCAGATGTATCTCGAAGTTTCTTCTTCCCAGTCGGACATCCTTCTTTATCCAAAATATCTTCTTCTTCCAAAGAAAATTCTGCAATCTGCAAAAGTTTTTGAATTACATAACCTTTATTAACTCTCAAAGAATTAATCTGACTTTTTAACTGAAATTTAATTTCTTTTATTATCAAATCTTCAGACAAAAGTCTTGATGCAGTCTCTTTCAAATCTTTTGATTTATATCCGGCATTTTTCGCAGAAAGTTCTCCATTTAGGGATTTTATATATTCAGTTACAAATTTTTTCTGTTGTATTGTTAATTTTTTCATCATTTTTCAGGGTAATAATTATGTACTTTTCTTTACAAATCTTTGTACTATTTGAATTTTTTCAAAAAAAATTGTATAATAATCATGCTATTTATATTTCGGCTAGTGTAAATCTTAACAGGAGGGGAAAATGAATTTTAAACTTCCTGTTTTTTTTGTGCAAAAAAACTAACCAATATTAGAGACAACTTACCTTCTATGTAACTTAACAGAAGGAGTTTCATCTATACTTGCAGAAATCCTTGAACGCATATTCGCTAATGCATCTTTATACATACTATACCAATAATTAAATCGAACATGCTGTGGATTTCCCTTCAACCGCATACAAGCTCCATATACTAACAATGGTTCTACAAAAGGTTCAGGTATCAAAGATGAATCCTCTGAATCTTCCATTTGGAATTTTTCATTACCTTCTGAATCTTTGGCACAATTTTTCGTATAATACAATATATCTATATTTTTGTCTTGGTTAAAAATTGGAAGCAAAATTTTATCATTAAACAAACTATACGTATTTTGAGGTTGAGAGTTAACAAAAAATGCTTCAAAGTCTTGAAAGTAATCAAATTTAACTCCATCTATTACTAATGTTTCAATTCTTCCTTCTACTGTATTATCAATTTCACCTGTATTTTTTGGCAGACTTAATTCTGTTTTTCTCAATAAAAAAGCCCATCTGTCAAAACCGCAAATTTCCGAATTTAAAACATTTATAATATTTTTCAACTTTTTGTGGTCATTTTTAGTTAATTCAGAAAAAGCACTCACCTGTTTATAATTTAATTCAACAAGACATTTATTTATAAGTTCTAAATAATTCATACATTTCCTTTCTTAATCTTCAAGAAAAAACAGTCTTAAAAAGACTGTTTTTTCCACAAAGATTTTTTGAATATTGCTATTTTATAAGACCTTTTCTTAATTGATCCATAATTGCACTTTCGTACTTAGCAAATTCCGCACCACTCATTTTGCCGATTTGTTCACGAGTGAAAACCAAATTTTTTAAACCGTCAGATCCAGAATTTTGAGCATTAGCTCTCAATCTCTGTTTTGCGGTCTCATTTTCGCTATTTAATGTTTTTTCGTGTTGTAATTCTCTCAAATATTTCTCAATAGCTGTTTTTTCAATTTTTTCAACTAAAGCTGAAATTTTTGAGAGTTCATCCTGATCTAAAGCAACATTAGAACTTCTTAAATAATCATAAACATCAATTCTACCATCTTGATTAAAGAAATCAGGAGTCACAGCATTTGCCTGCAATTGACCTTGTTGTTGAGCAACTGGCTGTTGTTGCGCACCTTGAGGAGTTTGACCTTGTTGACATAATGTATACTTTTCAAACGCCTTTTGTGTAACATAATTCATTAAATTTTGTCCTTGTTCTTGGGTCATAACCCCTGATTGCACAAGATTTTTAATAGTTTTTAAATCATTCACAGCCATTTGTTTCACAGACTCAGCATCACTATTGACAGTTTGTTGAGCTCCAGGTATCGCTTGTTGATTACCGGCATAGGATGAAAGATTTTGTATATTTTGTTCATTCATAATTAAAGTACCTCATTTTTCATATATTCAACCGCTAATTCTATTGCATCATCAATAAAAGAGGATAATAACAATGAAATAATCGGTTTAAAAAGAGCAGGAACAGGAATTTTTTCAACAATATATTTTATTGCCATTTCTTTTTTTTGTTGTCCTTTATTACTTCCTAATGCTTCTTCCGCCTTAACGACAGCAGTTTTAGCTAGCTCTTTTATACTTTCTTTTAAGTTATCAAACATAATTAACCTCGTTATTTTAAAATAATGCATCTTCTCATATAATTTTTTGAAGATGCATTATGGGGTGTAGATAAATTTTATGCAGCAGCAGACGCAGAAGATACAACCATTTTGGCAAGAGCTTTTGGCTGTACCACTTTTGCACCATACAAATAAAGCCCTCTTACTAAATCAGAGAAACTATCTTTATCTCTCAAGCTTTCAATTTTTGATAATTGAGACGCAAAAGTAATAGCTTCATTTGTACCTGCTAAGACATAATATTTACCAGAAACATCTCCTAAATTTGTACTTACTAAAACATCCATGCCAGCAATTCTACCAATTGCACCTTCTCTTAAAGTTTCATCTGCAACATTATGAGCTCCAATAAATTCAGAACTTTGTAATAAATAAGATTCTATTGTAGGATTAATTACAACCCAAGGTCTTACACCTGTTGTTACAGCATTTGAATTTTTCAAACATAGAGCTAATTCTACAAATTTTGAATAAATAGTAGATTTATCAAGAGTTACTGCAGCTTCTTCTGTTCCTACAATATTATTTTCATCAACTTCTGTATGCAATGACAAAATATAAGCGTCTTGAACTTCCTCAATCGCTTTTTTAGCATTTTTTAAATGAGCTTCCATAATATCAGTATTAGCTTGAACTTGAGCTACATCATTGATTTTAAATGCAAAGAATTTTTTCTGATCAATTACCAAATCTTGAGATGTTGGTTCTAATTCATCATAAGTAATATTAGAAGTACTCAATGTTGAAATTGCAACATCTGCAGGAGTAATAATTTTTACTTTATCACCTTGATTTTTAATTTCACCTTCCCAATTTCTGTTAACACATTGGAGCATTACGCATTCTTTTGAAAGCATATAGTTAAGCTTTTGGCTCCAAATTTCAGGGATAAATGCAGAATAAGCATTGTCAGTCATTTTTTTGTTTCCTTTCTTTTCTAACTACAAATAAAAAATATGAGTGGTGTTATTTTAAAAGATTGAACTTAGTCATCTTCATATATTTCTCTAAATTGCAGCCCAATAATTGCACAAGATTGTGTAACTTCTTCCCCCATTACACATAATTGAACAGCATAATTAGCCTCAGAAATTTCAGCTTTCTCCATAGAATCTTTATTTACTGACCATACAGGGACACTCGCATCATCTGGAGTCCAATGACAAGGCAAGTCATCTGATGTTTCATCATCTGCCCAAATCAAATGATCCTGATGAACTGAATAAATTTTTTCAATATCATCTGAATACTCACTATCATAATCTTTATATACAGAAAAATTGAAATTGTTATCATATTCTGTATCTAACAAAAAATAAAATTCATCAATCATTTTTCTATGATGAGGATTGGACAAAGCCAAAAATGGGGACTTCCACATAAAGTTTATAACATTACCATTAAAAGTTGTCCCAAAGTCCTCCTTATAAATATTACCGTCTTTATCTGCTGTATATATAGCATTGTTATAAATACAAGCTGTAACAATATTTTGAGGAACAATCCTTTTGTACCAAGCTTTATTAACATAATCATTAATCCATATAGTATGGAAATAGGCATCATCTGCATAAGGGAAGAAAAACCACATTTGACTTCTTGATTCATAATGTAAACATATTGTATTTTCTAACTTTCCAAAAGACGAAAATTCCTGTTTAATTTTCTGAGAAATCTCACTTCCTAACTGGATTTGATTTAACTCCCCAACCTGCTCCAATGCAAAAATTCCATTACTTAGAAAATATTGCTTATTTTCAACATTAACAATTGAATTAGCTCCAACTGCACCTTTATTTGCAAATAATGTAATTGCAAAATCATCAGGACTTGTTCCACTTAATAAATAAACACTATCATCTTTATACACTGCCAAATAATCTTTATAAGGTTTTAATGCAGTAATTGATCCTGTATCAGTATGAAATTCATTAATATACCCAGCATCATCAGATGTTGTAAAATCATTATAAGTGCCTAATGCAGAATAATAGATAGTAGCATCTTTAGCAACCCAAACTCTACCCTTGTAAACTGCCATTGAAGCTCCTAAAACAGTATTACTAGACAAATCCTTTAAGTTACACTCAACAACATCATAAGTTTCATTATTTTTTATATAGAATAATCCGTCTGCCTCTGTATTAATTAAAATCCCGTTTAAGAAATTCAAAAATACAGGTTTAACACCAGATAATGTTTTATCAACTAATATTTTCTTTGAATGAACTTCATCATAAATATAAATCTTACCTGATATAGTTGTAATAACTAACTTATTCACATCATAAGCAGAAATTTCAGCCAAACCGGTAATTTCTTCCCCAATTTCTAAAAATAAAGAATTGCCCTTTTGTTTGACAATTCCTCTATTTTGCAAAATTTCAACATTTTCAGCATCAGCCCAATAAATCTTTTTTGTATCAATACCCAATTCAGTCTTTGTTAACGCTTGATTTATCCCGCCTGATAAATTGTAATAAGCAACTTCCATATAAATTACACTCCTTTTAATTTGTACCATTTAACTTTTGAACGGATAAAACTTCCTACCTCATTTTTTTCAACCCAACTGTAAGGAGGCAGATAAATAATATCAATTTTACCTGCAGACGTAGTTCTAGGATTCTTTATCCCAAATTCGTAATGAGTTAAAACTGATTGCGGAGTAACCTCTAAATTATACTTCTTGACAAGGTTCGCACAAAATTCCATTGTTTTTTCAAATTGCTTCTTTAAAATAGGGTATTTACCAACAGATAACTTATTTATAAAACCAGCCATTCCACAAATTGCAACACCTATTGAACCTGTATTACCACCGCCTGTGTGAGCTGCATATTTCCCCAATTTACAAATTTCATTATCTTCAGGTCTAAACTTCCCATTATGAATAATTCCATCCTTATCTATCAGAAAATGATAATGTTCCTTTTCATATTCAGTCGGATAATACCCTCCTGCAGTCCAATGAATAATTATTCTTTTCATAAATATCCTCTAACCAATCTTTATTCATAAGTTTATAAATAATGGCTGCATGAGTTCTATTCTGAGCATTTAATTTTAAAACAATTTTATCTATATGATTTCGGACAGTACCATATGCTATTTTTAACTCGACTCCGATTTCTTTATCAGAATACCCCAGTGCAACCAAAGTTAGTACTTTAAGTTCCTTTGGAGATAGTGCCATTTTTCCTAATTCCCTCTATTATTAATTTTACAGTTAGCATACTAAAAAATATAAAAATTCTATTCATAATATTTCCGCTCAAAAAAATAGGGCGGGTAATCCGCCCAGAGAGTAAGATAATTTTAAGGATTGATTTTTAAATCTTTATTTTCGGCCAAACCAATTTTTAATGATTTTAAATTGGAATAGCACCTTTTTTTTACACCAAACTCGTTATAATTAAGATAAAATTTTCCACAATTAATCTTATTGTATTTTAGTGGGCGAACTTCATATAAAATAAAATTTTTTAATTTTTCAAAAAAATCTTTAGCTTTTTTATTAACTTTCCTGACAACAGATATATTATCATCTTTGTCAACTCTTGTAAGCTGAACTACTGTATGCCCGCAAACTGGACATTTGGAAAGATAATCGAGTTCGCAAATTATAAACTGTTCTTTTGGCGCAAGTCGATAAGTCCTTGTCTTATGCAAGGCACCGCAACAGTGAATATATCCCATATTACTATCCCCTAATCCAATATAGTAAACGATTTTTGCCATCTTAGGGCGTGAACCTTAACTACATTTTCAGTATAAACTATATTGAAAATTTGAAAAGTCCACGATTCTATATTGATGGGAATATATCCATGAATTCATGGATAAAATTATTTATCTTTTTTTATATTTATACTCATATATTTAGATAAAAATTTTGCTAAATCTAAATTCAAAACAGATGCTATTTTTATGAAATTATAAAGTGAAATACTTTTTTCACCTCTCTCTACAAAACCAATATAAGACATACTACAATCTGAAAGTTCTGCCAATTTTTCTTGAGAAATTTTTTGTTTCATTCTTTCTATTTTAATAGAAAAACCTAAATCTTTTAAAAATTCTGTTTTATCCATTCTATTATTTTATTCTATTGACAAATTTCTAACTATACTCTATAGTAGTTTTAAAACTACTATAGTAAACATAAGTTAACTAGGATAGGAATTATGAGAAATACAGCATTCACATTAGCAGAGACACTTATAACAATAGGAATACTCGGAGTTATTACAGCTATGACTTTACCTAACTTGATACAGAAAAAACAAACTAAAGAACTTGAAACTGGCTTAAAAATTGCGACGACATTAATCAACCAAGCAGTAATCAATGCTAGTAAAGAAGCAGGTGAAACCATAACTTCGAAATATGTAGAGTACAGACAATTTAAAAATTTAATAATACCTTATTTTGATAATCCAATAGATTGCTCTTGGGGAGGGAATCAAGGGGTTACAAATTCAATAATTTGTAACGAAGCTGACGATAGTGAAAATGAAACAAATATTTTATATAAAAATTATTCAAAGAAATCAACAGAAATATCAACTCATTATTTTGATGATGGACAATTCATTCTCAAAAATGGGATGCTAATAATGATAGAAAATCAAACCCCACCAAAATTATATTTAAGTATTGATATAAATGGAGCAGCAAAAAAACCGAATGCTTGGGGACACGACTTATTTACTTTTCAATTAATGAATGATGGTAAATTACTCCCAATGGGACAAAAGGGAACAGATTTTTATAACAAAGAATGTTCCCTAACTTCAACAAGTCAGATTAATGGTATAGGCTGTACTTATAAAGCAACAACAGATCCTAACTATTTTAAAAACCTTCCATAAATTATTTAACACTAAGTTCACAACACATTTGACAAGCTCCGAAAACTTTTGCAGCTTTTAAATTTTTTCTAAAACATCTGTAATGAGGTAAATTAAAAACATCTTTAATTTTCATCTCTTTAACATTACCTATTTTCTGAGATAAACAAGGATAAACATCTCCAGCTGGAGTTATCATCATATTTGAATATGGATACATGCAAGGTTTGTAAATTTCAGAAACCGGCTTATCTGCAGGAGTATTAAAGAATTCTTCGATTTTTCCAAGCGGATCCTTTGCATACTCAAACTTCGGAGAAAATCTTATTTTAACTTTTGACTTTTTACTTAATGATTCTAATTCTTTATAAACTTCCTTAAAATGTTCCATATCAAAATATTTTTCAATAGGATAATTCGCATTAAATTCTGGAACAAAACTATCAAAGAGAACTGAATTTTGTTTTAAATTATTATTTCTTAAAAACGAAATTGATAAAAAGTTAAAATTCTTTTCATCACACATTTTATATAATTTTACTAAATCATCAAGATTATTTTCCAGTACAATTGTTTTAATATCAATCATAGGACGTTTTTTACGGGAATTCATATTATCAAAATTGTTCATAATTTTATCCCAAATCCCGTCTTTTGCTCTATTCAAATCGTGATTTTTCCCATACCCGTCTAAAGAAACAGATAAAAGCATCATTTTACTTTTAATAAAAGCATCAATTATTTCATCATTTATTAAAATTCCATTAGATACAACATTTAATTTCCCGAAAGTTTTTTTAGATGTCTTCATCAATATATCAATAAAATCTTTTCTTACCAAAGGTTCTCCACCAACCAAAGTAACAAAAGAATACCAAGGAATTTGATCAATAATCTTATACCACTCATCAGTTGTTAATTCTTCTTTTATTCTGTCATTCCCAACATAACAATAAGGACAATTCAAATTACAACGATAAGTCAATTCAAAAAAATATCTCAAAGGAATAGGAGCTAATCCACTTTTACTATTATATGCAGGCATAGCATATAAATTTCTACCAACATCAAATAAATTAGATAAATTTACCATAAAAATTAAGCCCCTATCAAAATCAAACTAACCCATATTACAAGAATTCCAGAAAGAATTCCAACTATAGACTGGTGCCAATCCCCATATTCTTTTGCAAGCGGTAACAAAGTATCAAATGAAATATAAATCATAATACCAGCAACAGCAGCCATTAACGCTCCGACCAATACTTGCGGTAAAAATAAACTAAAAACAAACATTCCAACTAAAGCACCAATAGGTTCAGTTATTCCTGATAAAGCAGCATAAAGCATTGCATAACGTTTTTTACCTGTAACATGATACATAGGCAAAGCTACAGCAATACCTTCAGGAATATTATGGATAGCAATCGCGATACCAACAGAAAGACCTAAAGTAATATTTTGTGTAGTAGTAAAAAATGTTGCCATACCCTCCGGAAAATTGTGTACACAAATAGCAATTGCGGTGAACAATCCTGCTCTTTTAATCTTATAATCATGGTGAGCTGGTGCATCAGGATTTAAGACATCATCAGTATCAATATGATCAGGTAAAAAATAGTCAATTAATATTGCAACGACTAAACCTATTACAAAACCTGCAAAAGTAATCCAATCATGATTATGAGGGAAGTGTGTAGAAAGCAGCTTATCTGCTTCCGGCAACATATCCATGAAAGAAACAAATACCATAACTCCGGCTGAAAAACCTAACCCAACTGACAAAGCTTTTAAATTATCTTTTTTTACAATAAATGCAATTCCACCACCTATCGCAGTAGACAATCCTGCAAATAAAGTAATTAACATAGCTGGGATAAAATTCTGTGGTATATTCATAACAATTTCCTTTCCAGACAATTGTACCACAAAAAGAAATTATTAAATCTCTACATCTTTCATCATATCGACAAGTGTACTGATTGTAGTATCCATACTTACAATATCAGACGTCCTTTGTTGTAAAAACGCATTAATTTTAGGCATCATCTCAATTGCGACATCAAGTCTTGGATTTGACCCTGGTTGATACATACCTACATCAATCAAATCCTTATTTTCTCGATATAATGACATAATTGTACGCATTTTACCCGCAGCCTCTCTATGCTCTGGCGTAACTATAGATGACATAAGCCTTGAAATACTACCCAAAACATCAATAGCAGGGTAATGGTTCATTTCTGCAACTTTCCTTGATAAGAAAATGTGACCGTCTACAATACCACGCACAATATCTACAATCGGATCTGAAATATCGTCACCTTCCATTAAAACGGTATACAAAGCTGTAACAGAACCCTTGGGACTATTACCTGCACGTTCTAAAACCTTTTGCAGCCAAGAAAAAATCGAAGGCGGATAACCCTTCATCGTAGGCGGTTCTCCTAATGATAAGCCAACCTCACGACCAGCCATAGCACAACGAGTAACCGTATCAGTCATTAAAAATACTTTTTTACCCTGATCCCTAAAATATTCACATACAGCAGTCGCTGTCAAAAGAGCTTTTTGACGGATCAATGGCGGTTGATCGCCTGTAGAGCATACTAATACAGATTTTGCCATACCTTGCTCGCCCAAAGCATCTTCTACAAATTCCTTAACCTCACGACCACGTTCTCCAATCAGAGCAACAACGTTTACATCAGCATCTGAATTTCTTGCAATCATACCAAGTAATGTACTTTTACCAACACCAGATCCGGCAAAAAGTCCTAGACGCTGTCCGCAACCCATTGTCATACAACTGTCAATTGCTCTTACCCCTGTTGAAAAGACCTCTGTAATAATTGGCCTTTCAAATGGTCCAGGAGGAGGTCCTTCTACAGGTCTCCAAGTTGCACCAGTTGTATCTAAAGGTTTTCCATCAATTGGTTCCCCCATAGGATTAATTAATCTCCCAAGCAGAAAATCTCCAACAGGAATTATAATAGGTTTTCCAGTTGAAGTTACCAAACTTCCTTGTCCTATACCTTCTCCATCATATAATAAAAGTAATTGGGCTGCTTCTCCTTTAAAAGCCTGAACTTCTGCAGGTTTCTTTCGACCATCTTTGGTCTCAATATAGCATAAATCACCAATCTTTAGCCCTGGCAATTTTACCTCAACAGTTAAGCCCAAAAGTTTTGATACAGTACCTTTAAAACGAAACAATTCCGTTTGTTCAAGCTTATCTCTTACTTTTAATTTTAAATCATCAAGTCTGCTTGTGTCTAATCCTTCCATAACTTTATTATAGCGATTAATCTGTTTTTTTCAATTTGTTAACAAAACACTTGATTAGTAATGTTTTTTGTGGTTTTATAAAAGTGGAATAAGGTAATTCCTCTTAACCTTGTTCAAGGGAAAGGATTCAAAGCGGCGGCTGCGTTGAGTGCTTTACCCGCAAGAATAGAAAGTAAAACAAAATAAGGGAAAAACAAAATGTTAAAAATCAGATTAAAAAGATTGGGTGCTAAGAAAAACCCTACATACAGAATTATCGTAATCAATTCAACTACAAAACGTGAAGGAAGACCAGTTCAAGAATTAGGTCACTACAACCCAAAAACTAAAGCTATGCAATTAGATAAAACTTCTGCTTTAGAATGGATTAAAAAAGGTGCTCAACCTACTGAAACTGTTGCTTACTTAATCAAAAATTGTAATGAAGACGGTACTTTAAACTATGTAAAAAAAGAAACAGTTAAACTTTCTAAAAAAGCTCAAGCTAAGGCTCAAGCTGAAGCCGAAGCAAAAGCTGCTGCAGAAGCTGAAGCTGCACAAGCTACAGAAGAAGCTCAAGCATAGTAAAAAAGAAAAATTAATCAATAAAAAAGACCAATTAAAAAATTGGTCTTTTTTATTTTATAAAATATTTAAAATTAATAACTAATCATTATATTTACTAATTTCTATAAAATAGTTCTCTAAAGCAAGATAACCTTTATATATTTCATTTGAAATACTTGCATAACTAGTAGCAACAATAAATTTTAATTCTTTTGTTCTAAT